>NZ_RSCK01000157.1:0-8370 GCF_003991895.1 Chroococcidiopsis cubana SAG 39.79 | reverse complement strand
CAATGTGGCTCGCTGTCACCTTAGAAGCTCTCAGTCATTTTGTGGTCGAGATTCTCTTTGTCGCTCACTTTGCGACGCTGGGTTTAAACAAATTAGTTTCGCTCAGCAATCGCACACGCTTGGAAAACCTGCTGAATCGTTTTTAGATTGCCATCAACTCCATCGTGTCACTCACTCAAATCAATGGATCAGCCAAACCGGAGCTTGATTTGATTTGCTCATCCGGCACTGGAAAAGTCACGAGTCAATCGCCAATTGATTAAAGCCGTTCGTGGAATGGACTCGCTCGTCATTCGCGACCTGTATGTAGGATGCCTAAGCCAGGGAGTCACCCCCCAGGCTTAGGCATCCACGTAGTAACCGCCCAAAGCCCCCGTTCCTAAAATGGCGGAACTACGATGGGGAGATTAGCGGCGGGACGATTTGAGCTCAAAATGACTTCTGCTATACCTAGCTTGCTTTTACAGGTTTTCTTTCAATTTTCGGCGTGATAAGTTGTCTAATACCTAAGCGATCGCACTCATCTGTCATGCATCACGAAATCGAGATTATTCTTGGACTGCTCTTGGCTGTCGCCGCTCTTGCAGTAGTTGCCCAAAGGCTGGCAGTTCCCTATCCGATTCTGCTTGTTATTGGTGGACTCGTGCTTGGTTTTATACCTGGTCTTCCCCATGTAGAACTGAATCCCGAACTCGTCTTCGTCTTGTTTTTACCACCCTTACTGAATTCAGCAGCATGGTACACTTCTTGGCGCGACTTTCGCTTCAATCTCAGACCGATCTTACTACTAGCGATCGGTTTGGTGTTAGCAACTACGTTTGCTGTGGCGGCGGTTGCCCATCTAGCAATCGGTGGAGTTACATGGGCAACAGGCTTTGTCTTAGGAGCGATCGTTTCACCTCCTGATGCCGTAGCAGCCACCGCTATTACCCAGCGACTCAACGTTCCTCGCCGCGTTGTCACGGTTTTGGAAGGCGAGAGCCTGATTAATGATGCCACGGGTTTAGTAGCGTATCGCTTTGCGGTAGCTGCTGTTGCCACGGGTGCGTTCTCGCTCTGGGAAGCTGGACTGCGCTTTTTTCTCATGGCAATTGGTGGAGTCTTAATTGGGTTAGCGATGGGATGGATAGTCGTTAAGATTCATAGCTTGATGGACGATTCTCTGGTAGAAATTACCAGCTCGATCTTGATGTGCTTTTTAACCTACATATTAGCCGAACGCTTGGGCGTGTCGGGAGTGTTGGCAGTGGTGACATTAGGGTTATACCATCGCAGAAAAAGCCCCGAAGTCCTATCACCCAGAACTCGCATTCAGACAATTGCAGTGTGGGATCTCATTGTTTTTCTGCTCAACGGTTTGATATTTATTCTGATCGGTCTGCAACTACCGACCATTCTCGAAGAGATCTCCGAGTATTCATTAGCAACTCTCGTATGGTACGGTATCCTTGTCAGTGTCGTGGCGATCGCCGTGCGCCTACTGTGGGTATATCCAGCCGCTTACATTCCTCGGTTTCTCAATCCCAAACTGCGCGAACGCGATCCCTACCCTTCCTGGCGATTACTCTTGCTCATCAGTTGGGCTGGAATGCGGGGTGTTGTTTCGCTGGCAGCAGCTTTAGCACTACCTTTAACCATAAACAATGGCGCTCCTTTTCCAAATCGCGACTTAATTCTGTTTCTCACCTTCTGCGTTATTTTGGTAACGCTGGTGCTACAAGGGTTGACTCTACCACTCCTGATTCGCTGGCTCAAAATTGAAGACGAAGATAATATCGAGCGGGAGGAGATGGAAGGACGACTGAGAGCAGCTGAAGCCGCGCTCGATCGCCTTGACGAACTCCTGACTAAAGACTGCGGACAGACAGAAGCAGAGTTGATTCAATGGCTGCGAACTCAATATGACCAGCGCATCCGCAGCATCAGTGCTTGCTGTGTCGCGATCGATATGGGTAGTCGCGAAAGGCTTACAGCCTTTCGCCGCTTACAACACGAGATGCTGAGTGCCGAACGGAGAACGGCGATCCAACTACGCAATCAGGGAGCGATTAACGATGAAGTGCTGCACCGGATCGAGCGCGATCTAGATTTAGAAGAAACACGGTTGGGTAAGTAAGCAAGTCAAAAGTTAAATGTGATTTATCAGCCCCCCTTCTGGAGAATGGTTTTGAGACTGATTGATTTAGACTTCAATCTTGCCAGAGCTAACAGCCAGATGATTGAGTACAATTACTGAAACTAAATGGTTCATTTGAAGCACGATGTCATTCCTCCTGGTGCTTCTTGAGTCGCTAGCGCTAATCCTGGGGCAAGAGAGTAGTAGTGCGAACAAGAGCGGATCTTGTTCTTTGTTTATTGTTCCGTTGCCGATCGCCGCCCTTCTTTTAGCTCCGAGTATGCTGCAAAGCGCATACTCAAGACCTTATTTGGCATACAAACGCGAAAAGGAGTAGGCTGGAACAGTAGCACAAATCCAGCACAAATAAAGCATACCTAATGGCGACCAACAACGTTAGGGTCGTGGGCTAAGAGCCACCCCCCTACCACCATGAGAAGCTACGCAAGTATATGCAGTCGTCCCAATCCCGCTCCCGAAAGTGCTTCGATCGCTCGTAGGAAATGTAGATGTGAGGGAGATCGCAGTGTGTCACTCAAGAGTGCTGATTAGCCGCTTTGCCCCTATGGGCTGAGACAAAAGCGCTCTGCATCAAAACCCGATCGCCGCTACAGCGTTCCTCTTCTGCTCTGAAGTCACTTCCAAATATCGTTGCAATGTTCCCAAATCGCTGTGTCCGCTGATTTCTTGAATCACCCTTAAGGGGATTCCGGCGCTGGACATCATCGTGAGGGCAGTGCGTCTAAACGAGTGGGTGCTGACTCCTTCCAAACCCACCCGATGGCAAGCATCGCGGAGGATTTTGTCTGCCGCGAACCGAGTCAAGGTTACAGATCGCCCCCGCATCCCTGGAAACAACGCCCCCTCTTTGAGGGGCTGATACTCTGCCAACAGTTGGGCTAAACCAGGTTGGATATCAACCACGCGAGTTTTCAGCTTGCCTTTGGTGGTAGACTTTCTAAAAGTCAACGTTTCACCCTGAATGTCAGTGGTTTGGAGTGCCAGCGCTTCGGACACTCGACAACCCGTGAATAAGCAGATGCCAAACAAAGCGCGATCGCGTGGAATACGCAACCCGTCAGTAAATAACCGCCTCAATTCCTCTGGGGTGAGTATTTTTCCCTGCCCGTTTCCCGCAACTTTCATTGGCTAAATCTTGTCCGTATCAACAGATTACACCTTTGGACAGTTTCGTAGAACAGGTGGCTCAAAGTATTGATTTATTGTGCTCGGGTAAGATAGGTTAACTCTACTTAAAGTTTTACTTATCAATCCCTTGACGAGAGAATGATGGTTTGGGGCATTTAGATGATTTTTGCTTATACTTGTTTTATCTTTACAATAAGCGGCTATAATTTGCGACGGTTGTTTTTATTTACTTAACGCAACATTGCACGAACGGATAAATGCAGCACCGGAGCGGTTGTCCTCTAGCCCACAACACTTAACCATGACCTTGTGCTATTACACCCTTGATAGTGGCATCTAATATATCTAAATCTGCTGGGGGGTAAGCACTTGATTGAGTGCCTCGAAAGGATTGCATCAAGGGGATTTGTCCGTAGCGCTCTTTGTATGATTCATTCGCCCACATTTCAATTTTCATGCGTTGACTTACACTAATTTCTAACCCTAAATGTTTAGCTCTTTGCTGAATAAACCAAAACTCAGGTTCTTTCAGTGCGAACGCTGATTTAGGGGCAAAAGTAGCGGTGCGATGTAGAAGTTGAGTGTTAGAGATTAAATAAATCCTCCGTTTTCTTTACTGGTTTCCTCACCAATTTTCATTCTCAGTTAATGTGGTCTGAAATTTATGATTTCGGTCTGGTGTCATTTAAGGTGGTTCTATTCTCACTTAATGTGGTCTCAACCACCCGCTTATTCTCATTTAATGTGGTCTCAAAACTGCGATGATTTCAGGTCGAAGCGATTATGATTTCGGGTCGCTACAACTACTGGAAACATCGACAAACCCGATTTGGTAAATCCTATTGAAAGTTTGGCTCCAAGTATTACAAAGTCGCCGAGAGTCAAAACTGGCGATGCCCAGTCTGCCTCGAATCCCTATTCAATGGAGAAGCACTGCATACTCACCACATACTACAGGCTAAGGATGGAGGAACAGATTCTTTTGAAAATCTCGTCCACCTTCACTCCTCCTGTCACCATCAAATACATCGTTGTGAGAATAGTTTCCAGTTGCTGAAGGCTTGAGCTGCCTGATGGGATAACTGTCACGGGCAGTTCTTTGGGGAGGGGGACACGGCGACGTGTGCCTCCTTACCCGACAAGCTGCACCGAAGTGCCACGTAACGGCTGAAACCGCTACCCAGAGAGAGTTTCAGAAAATTTTTCCACTTTTACCCTAAAAATGAGATTTTGATTAACTGGATACACACTTAAAGCTGTACCATTTAAACCTCACTGAATTTTGTAGCCTGAAACCCTCATGGTTACCTTGTCAAATCTGTACCAAATAGCTTAAAGTTCAATTGGCACAACAAAAACAAGGGTTTTCGGCGATTTTCGAGTTTCAGAGCAATTTTATTTTTGTAATCCTTTCACAGCAATACTTTCAGAGGTCGCGTGGCGGCTCGTGTCAGGCTCGCTACTTTCATCCCTTGTAGCACTGCCATCAGTCCATGCCTAGTTGAGAATTGGTGCAAGAATATACGGACTTTTGCTTATAAATCTACTTGTAGAAATTGCTCAAGCCTGCCCAGGTCGTCCAATTCATACAGGTCATCACAACCACCAATAGGTTGATCGTTGACAAAAATTTGAGGTACGGAATATCGACCGTTGGCACGCTCTGCCATAGCAGAGCGTGCTATCTTATCTCCATCAATGCTGTATTCAATAAACTCAACGCCTTTTTCCTTTAATAAAGCTTTGGCTTGACGGCAGTATGAGCAACTTTTACTCGTATAAATTTCAACTTTGGCAGTCATATATCCTCAACAAATTGATTGAATGAACAGTAATTGAACTTGTTGGAACTGTTGTATTTATTAGCAAAACAGTTCTATTAAATTAGGATTACTTGTAAACAGGACTGCTCGAAAATACTACTGTTTTACAAACTGTTATACAGTGCCGATGCTTGCGGTTAGCACGCTTGTCGCATCATGCGCTACTGGGCGTTGTTGGGGTGCTAGTATCATCGGAACAAAAAACTAGGTTAAGGATTTTATTCCTGTGATAACGATAAAAAAGCAGGTTTTTAGATCTTTCCTGTATCCCTTGTTCCAGGAAGTTTTCGGCGTTTTATTCCTGTGATAAAAGTTCTTATCACAGGAATTTTGAGTGAACGAAGCACTATTTTAGTAGGCGCTAAAAAGACCAAATAGCAAGGGTTTTGAGCTTAACCCAGTTTTTGGTTCCATTGCTACTCGCACCCGTTGTTGAACGCAATCAAATATCTAACAAGCGTTTTAATCTCAACGCAGCTTAAGCTGTTTCCTCTAAATATTTGTGAGCAAAAGTCACAGCCATCGCACCTTCGCCAACGGCTGAAGCCACACGCTTTACAGAACCGTGCCGGACATCACCCGCAGCAAAGGAACCTGGAACACTCGTTTCTAGGAAAAAAGGATCGCGTTCTAGAGTCCAGCACTGAGGTGGACGACCATCTTTAAGTAAGTCTGAGCCAGTAATTAAATAACCTGAGCGATCGCGGATAATATTAGTATCTTTTGCCCATTCAGTATTTGGCGCACCACCAATGCAAACAAATAGTCGCCCCGTATCGATTTGCTGCACTCCTCCGTCACTACAATTAGTAATTTCAATTTGCCGCAGCGATGTATCGCCAATTAGCTTAGTAACTTGAGATTGAAACAGCACCTCAATATTGCTAGTATTTGTAATCCGGTTAATTAGATAATGCGATAAGGTTGCTGCCAAATTATTGCCGCGCACTAAAATTGTTACTTTCCGTGCATAGCGAGAGAAATACATAGCGGCTTGACCTGCGGAGTTACCGCCACCAACGATAAAGACGTGTTCATCTTGACACATCGGTGCTTCGCTTGCACCCGCACCGTAGAACAATCCGACTTTTAAAAATTGGTCTTCGTTGGGCAAATTCAGCCGCCGATATTCTACACCAGTTGCACAAATATTTGCTCGTGCAATCATTTTGCTGCCATCTGCCATATCTGTATAGATCCGATTATTCTTAAATTCCGATTTCATTCCCTCGCGTAATAGCAGAAGCTCTATGCCAAACTTAACAGCCTGCTGCCGCGCGCGTTCGGCTAAATTAGCACCGCTAATTCCTTCAGGAAAGCCCATGTAGTTCTCAATTAGAGAACTCGTGCCAGCTTGCCCTCCCACAGCATGACGCTCAACTAAAACTGTACGCAAACCCTCGGAAGCAGCATAAACCGCAGCGCTTAACCCCGCCGGACCTGCACCATAAATTGATACGTCGTATTCTTTAAATTTTGGTTGCGTTACCCACCCCAAATGTTGAGCAATTTCGTGAATGGTGGGAGCAAATAACTGTGTTCTATCAGGCAATTCAACCACTGGCAATCGAACGTTGCTTAGAGATGGCAATCCCAGTTCTCTGTTGCAATCAGCATCACAAGTGAGTGCAACCCAATCAAATTCAACAACAGTACGGTTAAGAAAATCGCGAATTTCATAGGCTTGTGCTGAGTCTGGTTGACCGTAAAGCCGTACTTTCTTTTGATTTACTTGGGAAGAATCTAAATTTTTTAGTTGAGTCATTTCAGTTTCCTGGGATTATCTTTTCTAAACTATAAGCTTGTTTGTTGAACTACTCTTGAATGTAGTAGATAGATGAGAGCGCGCCTTGTGCGAACAAGTAGCAAAATTTTTAGGATAACTAGGTTTTTCAGCTATTTCACTATAGAGTTAGGAGGGCGACTCGTTGAGCGAATACGCTACTGTTTATCTAACTAACGCGAAAATTTATGCCTGATATCGTAGATACTGCAATTAATGCAGGTACTTTCAGCACTTTAGTAATGGCTATTACTACTGCTGGTCTTGGCGCAGGACCATTTACCGTCTTTGCACCAACCGATGAGGCTTTTTCAAAGCTGCCATCAGGAACTGTTGAGTCACTATTAGAAGATGTCATTCAACTAAGAAAGGTATTAGAGTACCATGTCGTATCTGGCAAAGTAATGGCAGCCGATGTAGTGAAACTTGAATCAGCAACTACAACAGAAGGTTCAACGGTGAAAATTGATGCCTCCAATGGTGTCAAGGTAAATGACGCTACAGTTGTTACACCAGATGTCGAAGCAGATAATGGCGTGATTCATATTATTGATACAGTGCTAATTCCTCGATAGGCACTGGGAACAAGTCTGTCTGGTTGCTTCAGACTTGTTCCATCAATTGCTTGTCGATAATTCCTGGCAGAAGATAAAACGAGGGAATGAGCGCGTAAAGTAGGATGCTCAAGTTGATGCTAATAAAAGCCAAACCTGCGGCAACAAGATAAGAAATTGGATAGCTAAGAGTCCAAATAGTTGCTTTTTGAACAACTTTTTGGTGAATGAGTTTTTCAGTCTTGATGTAGCGACGGACAACATAAAACCAGAGCGCGTTGTAAGCAAATCCAGTAATTGCTAACGAAAGCCCATAAAAAACAACGACGGGTAACGATGCTCCATACTCACCAATAAGCGCCGTAGGATAAGGGATAAAAGCAACGCACATCAATAATAGTAAATTGATTACTAAAATAGTGCGATCGACTCTTTTTATAAAATGAAAGAGTGCATGATGATTAATCCAAATTACGCCAATAACAATAAAACTGGTGGCATAACTTAAAATGTGGGGTAAAACTTGGAGAAGTTTGGTAATTGCTTCAGATGAGGTTGCCTGTGTTAGGTCAGGTGCTTTGATTTCAATCACAAGTAAAGTCACTGCGATCGCAAATACGCCGTCACTAAATGCTTCAAAACGGTTCAAACTCATCAAGGGAATTTGTTTTGTATTCTCCGATTGCAGCATTTTAGTTTCCTGAAGTAGTTTAAATAGGGCTTGGAAGATTCGCTCGTAGTTTCTAACTTATTACTCTACGCTTTTTGTTGCAGAGTCTCTAAATTTTCACCAAATCGACTTGTGCCATAACTAAACTGAGAGCGATCGCCCATTTGCTGACCGGATGCCATAAGTTGTCTGCCATAAGGCGGTTTCTATCAAACAGAATACCAGTTGAGCTAAGATGCAATTATGCGCTCAACCTTGTAGTAGCAAAGCCTTGG
>NZ_RSCK01000156.1:0-8382 GCF_003991895.1 Chroococcidiopsis cubana SAG 39.79 | reverse complement strand
TGTCGAGACTGACGTAAATCTGAGTCTTGGTTTGTATTCTACCCTGATTTCACGCTCTTTCTTTACAAAGTCCCATTAGTGGAAGTTATCTGCTCCGGTTCTAAACCCAGTAAAAGGGCAGTAGCAGGACTGATACGCACTAACATGGTGGAATTGCGAGAGCAGGAGATGCAAGAAATTGCTGCGGCGATCGCGGATGCCAAGCAAGAGTATATTGCCATCCTCACCAACTGGCTGAAACAGAGGTTGCCCGATTGTCTGGATGAAATCATTGTCAATGGTGGCACTGCCCGTTACTTGCAGCCAGAGCTGACACAGTTTTTCAAGAGCCTGGGCGCTGGGGCAACCAACTGGTGCAGCTCCCTAGACGAGCGAGTTGCCAAGACATTTGGCGACCTAGTGAGAGCGCAACACCTCCAGTCCCGTTTACTAGATGCATATGGACTATTTTTCCAACTCCACAACCGACCGCTACCGCGACTGCGGGATACCGTTGAAACTGCCGAGGGAGCGCACAATGACGAAGCCAGAGTTAGCTAAACAGGGTGAAGGCAGCACCGAGCAGGTAAATTTCTCATTCCGCTGCCAACCCAAACGAGACTCCAAGTATGGAGTGTTGCTGAGTTATATCAACGAAGACAGTGCCGAGTTAACTCGTAGAGAACGGGTACTAAATGCACTCGCAGCCTTTTGGCTACCCTTCGCCTATCATCACCAGGGCGAGATTTCAGTAGAAGAACTGCAACGTCTAGCACGAAGCAGCATTTATCAGTTGCAACTGCACGTGCAATATTTGAGAGACACGTTTGAGCTTTCAAATACCGAGCCGCCAGTTTACGCCTTCGCCAAATCTGTCAGAAATTCATCTCGCCCTGCAGTAGAAAACTACGTGGAAGAAGATGATGATTGCGAAACTGAGACTGATATTGTCTCCTCCTGGCACTGAGCCAGTTCATCAACTAATGATTATTGCCTAAAAATCTATGTCGTATTCCAAGGAAGATTTGCAAACGGAGTTTAATCTCGCTCCAGATGACGTAACACAGACGCTACGTGCCTGCGGGCTATCCCTTAAAAAACGAGTTTACAGCGATCGCGAACGAGAACGGTTTGCCACTGCCCGCAAGCTGTTTGAGGAAGGGGCTGCTACCTCTTATGACGACATTGCTACGTACTTTCAGAAAGAAGGGGTGAGTGTCGATCCTGACGACAGCCAAACTGGCGACCGAGAGCCACTGGTGGAACCAAGACTTACCGCCATGCTAGAAACGCTACGCCAGGAGGCAATAGCCCAAGGATTTGAGATTGGACTTCAGCAAGCTGAGATGATGAAGCAGGTCATACCTCACGCTACTATTCTCCGCCTCCAGCAGATGATTCAAAGCGGCGAGCTGAGAACTCAGTTTGAAAGCGTATGGAGGCAAATGCAAATGCAGATGGGGGAGCCGCAATCCCTGATGTCAGAGGTAGAAGCGCACTGGCAGACGATACAGTTACCATCGTCCCCGCCTCCAACGAGCTTGCCCGAATCATTGATGGAATCATCCGACAGCGACTCATTCTAGAGTTGAAAGAAGATACGCGACGGCTGCAACTGGAGAAAAAACAACTTGCCCTGGCGGAGGAAAAGAAGGAGAAATACTGGAAAAACGTTCAGCGTTGGGGACGATTGCTCAATACCTGGGCTTGGACGATTACCTATACGGTCGTGATTTTCTCTTTGGGTGCAACATTAGGGCTAAATTTCCTACCGGATGCAATCCTGTGCCGTGACAAACAATCGCTCTGCTACATTCTGCGGCTATACGGGACAAAAACAACGCTACCACCTAGTCGCTCAGGGAAACGCTAACTACCGAGCAACAGTACGAGCGATCGCCTCTTGTTGACCAATCCCTATTCTACTCAATGGCTCGAAAATCATGGCTCCTCATAATGACCGCTTCCTACCTCCATCTCATGCCCAAAAAGTGCGCCGCCAAAAGGAACGAGAACTAGACCTCGACCTTGATGGCGACGGGCTGACAGTGCGCGAAGAACTGAAATACGGTCTTCACCCCTATGCACCTGACAGCGATGGCGACGGCATCTACGACGGCGACGAGGTTGCTAGCAATACTAATCCCAGACGCTACAACAACCTCGATCGTCCACAAGAGCAGCGCGATCGCCTCCAAGAATACGCAACCAATTGTATTAGTAAAAAAGCAGAACTAAGACAGCGCTACCTAGAACACGCCAAGCGCGTACTGGGAAGACCGCAGCTAACATATGACGAGCTTGCATCTCAAATAGCAAGCGATCGCTGGCTGGCACAAGCTCTCGATTCTCAGGTGTTGCAATCTGCTTACTCTGCCAACGAGCAAGATGCTCAATACCTGCTCTCCCAAAGCCCCTACATTCAATTTCACGCCCATGAAGCCGATTCTACGCCCGATCGCCTCCTTGACTATGCTTATGAAGTGGTGGCTACCACCAACAGCAACGTCCTCAAAACGGACGAAGACCTCTACATCTAGACGAGTGTGTTGGTTTTGTCCCCGTGACTTTGTTATTCCCATTGCTTTTGCTGGAGCCTGGTTTTGGGTAAAGATGGAACTTGCTGCTTACCGCATGTCACCCCCGCTAGAGCAGCAGGCAAAAGCCGTTGTTACCTTTCCATCGAGTGGTTCAACACTTCAACTAGAGATAGCACAAAGCGATCGTGACCGAGCAACAGGGTTAATGTATAGGCGATCGCTACCAAGGAATGCTGGTATGCTATTTCCCCTGCCTCATCCATATATACCGAAAATCTGGATGAAGCACGTCAACTTTCCGCTTGACATCATATTTATCAAGCAAGGCAAAGTTGAAAGCATTGTCCACAATGCGCCACCTTGTCTAAATTTCCATTGTCCGCTGTACAGTCCAGCAGTATCTATAGATGCGGTGCTGGAGCTTCCAGGTGGCAGAGCGGAGGAATTAAAGCTTAGGGTAGGAAGCAAGGTGGCACTTGCATCACTTCCACCGAAAGGTTCTCCATTCCAAATCCATAAATAGGGAAAGGATGGGAGGTAGTGCGATCGCATCTGCGCTCGTCCTAAAAACCTAAAGTTCTTGCTCTCGATCGATCTGTTGTTGGGTTTCCAATAAATCCTGAGCTTGAGTATAAACTTGCTCGATGTAAACTTTCCCCTTAGCTTTGTATTCTTCCTCTGGCAATGTAGCTTTCCACTCTTGCAGTCGATCGCATTGGGACAAAACTCGTCCGACTTCGTTAGCATCAGAAGATTCTTTCAGTACTAATAGTGCAACTCCTACATCCACTTCCCAATTTGAAGCATCATTAAAACCAGGATACTGACGCACTTGCCGCGATAATTGTTCGTACAGTTGCTTGCATTGCCAGCGTTGTTGTTCGATAAATTGCGATACTTGTCGCTCCTCATTTGACATTTGGTGAAGGGTAGAGTATTTACCGTTCAAAGCAGGTTTTGCAGAGCTATTGGGAATAGTTGTCGCCTCTTGGTTGGATTGCTCCTGATGGCTTCGATCTCTGGGTGCTGGGGTTACACCTGCTGCCTGAGCTGGTGCTGCATTACTGTCGAGAGTCTGGGGTTTGACAAGTTTTATCGGCTTTTGGGCAATCGGTTGCGGTCTATTGGGTAGAGAACCCAAGCGAGTGCTGTAGTTTGCAGCATCTAGAGGTGTACCTACCTTAGCCTTGAGTGCTTCCATGTCTTGAGGCTTGATGCTACTAGCGGCTAGGTAGCGGACGGCAAGTCCTTTCTTGGTTTCTATGGGAGCTTCTTGAGAGAAGACTGGGCTAAATTCAATCGAGCGCGATCGCAGCCAGTCATCTACAATTTCCACTTTGCGATCGTCAACTGCCAGTCCCACCAGTCCTAGCACTTTGTCTTCTGGGTTAGCAAATAGGATAGTAGGACGTTCTTTGATTTTCGACAGAAAAAGCTCGCTCTTTTCTATCATTGCATCTGGGGCTGCTGCAAAGGCGATCGCTCCCTTCTGCTTCGTCCAGATTTCGGGGTATTGGACTGTCGCGGGATCGACTTGGACAAAAGCATGGCTGAAATTGCTCTGTAGATTGCATTGCACCGCTACCTGCCGTCCTACTTGGAGAATACCTAACTGTTTTAAGGCTTCTTTGTCTTGCTTGTAAAACAGGACTCCTAGCGGTTTGCCATCCAAAAATATAACGTCTCTCACTTTGGCTTGTGGAACCTCAATTTGTCCGATTCTATAATCTCCATCTTGAAATTCTTCTCCTTTAAAGTCGTAATAATTAATTTTATTAATTCTCAACAAATTCCCATTAGGTGATTTCCCGATCGCGAATGCTCCTTCATGCCTGCTATCTTCGATAGTTCTAAGTTTAAGCTTTAAGAAACTACCATTATTGAGATAGTTAGCTGGTTTCAAAGTATGAATAGAATCAGCATCTAATTCTCCCAAAGTGCATTTGCCTAGTTTGATTTTTACCGTTTCGTTAGGAATCGGTACTTGACCAATTGACAGAATAACTGATTCGTTATTAAATACTTTATCGGCATGGGAGAACTTACTAATTTCTCGAATGGTGAAATCTATAGCGGGTTTGCCCACCTGGATCAGAGTTGCTTTAGCCGTGCAGGTTTCTCCAGGTAGTATGGATGCTCGTGCTTTAGTACCGATCGGCAATCTGCCAGTTCTTTGTTCCAAAACGCCGTATTCTCTGTACTCGCCATCGTTGTCTTTCACAAAAACAGCTACAGTGCCATGCTGTTCGTTTTCTATTGGACGATCGCTCTGTCCGATCTCGATTTCATATTTTTTCTCTAAGTTCCATAGCTTCTGTTGAAAGATCTCGCCTTCTTTTGCGATCCCCGTGATTTTTAGATTGGCAAACTGCAATTGGTTCAACCTTGATAAAATTTCCGATCCAAAGGCAGCAAAGACAAAATTTGACACTTTCTTTCGGGTATCTTCTTGCTGTCGTGCTTCATAATTATCTGGATTATCTGAAGCCATCTCTCGATTGGATTGGGAAATTTTAGATTTTTTCTCTAGTTCTTCTTCGCGAGTAGCAGATGCACTCCAAGCGGCAGCGGCAGCTGATAAGCGTTCTGATTCGGGAATAGCAGCGCGGAAGTTTTCGGCGATCGCGTTTGCCTGCCCGAATAGCAGTTTGATTTGACTGGGCTTGAGTTGAGGTTTGATTTCAACTAGGGTTGCTCCAATTGATGTCATACCCGCTTTCAGTTTGTAGTCAACAGCAGACTGCTGAGCGATCGTACCCACAGGGCGATACTTCGGTTGTCCGTTTTCCATTTCACCGCCAATTTGTGCTAATGCCATTAGCTTGTGCGAGCGCACTGGGGTGCGCTGTTGTTCTGGAATTTCTTCAAGTTTCAGATTTAAAGTTTGAGCATTCCAAATGAGCGGGTGTCCGTAGCGAGTCAAATTAGTAATTTCAATTTGCGCTTCACCCTTGGTTTGCACGATCGCATAGGGTCCTTGCTCGCTCTGACGGCGCTGCTCCAGTCGGTTAGCTTCGTTAAATTTCCGATCGAACTCGTGTTTGGCAAGGAGAGCAGCAAACTTTTGTTGAGGTGTAAATTCTACATCTTTAAATAGATCCTGAAATTGGACGATGGGACGAGATTCGAGTTGAGACTGTTGGAAATACTTGTTGGTTTGAGCAATGAGCAACTCGACTGGCGAATCACCTCCAGGCGCGATCGCTTCATTTAAGTAAGCAAATGGTAATTTTTTATCCTTGATATAGCTGACATCTCGGTACAAATATCTTTTATTCTCTTGAATTAATTCCATGTCAGGGGCGCGGGCGCTCTTGAACGTATCGACAGCTATTTGGTTTTGAAAGCATCCTGATTCAATCATGCTGCGGTAGATGCTGCGATTGATTGACATTGCTTGCTCTACTACCGCAGGCGTTCTATTTTGGGCTGATGCTAAGTCAACGATTTCCTTCATCCTCGCTCTATATTCTTCCCGAATCAATTTGAGATTTTTTGCATCACTTTCTCGCTCGAATAATTTCTGATAATGGTTTGCTACAGTATCTAAATACTCCGATTGTTGTTGGGAGTCACCGTAAGTTTTTAAAATCTCAATTTCCGACTCCAGGGCTTCCAGTGCGGTGACTTGATTGTTGATGACACCAACGCTAATGCTATCGGACATAAAAATGGCAATTTCTTCAAAGAGTGGTTGAGTGCCATCTGCTCTATAGAATGATTGTTTCTTCAGCTTGAGAGTAGGTGCGTAGGCGTTTTGGGGAAGGTTTCTTGCTTCGGCTTCTGCCGTCAGGTTAGGGTATAGACTTGCTAACTCTACGCCAATGCAATCGCCATCGAAGTCGCGCCCTTGGCGTTCTGATTCGGTTTCGATTGGGTCTACTTCCTGAGTTTCAATTCCTCGTGCTTTAAGTGCGGCAATTCGCGCTTGAATCCGCTGATGGTCTTCATCGTTGACTACGATGATGCCTTCTAGCGGTCTGCCGTCTGGTCCGATGTAGTCTTCGACGTGTTTGTTGAGGGATACGCACAAGCCATTGGAGTTGAGGAATGGCGAACGAAAGTTGAGAACTTTTTCACCTTCATCAAACCAAGGGACGCAGATTTCGCCATTTTTGAGTTTCTTGGAGGAAATAATCGTTCCTCGGTCGAAGCTGAGCGTGCGACCGAGGGCAATGTCGCGCCACTGTTGTTGGACAAATCGACTCAACTGGTGTTTGACTTTTTCTGTTTCTAGGAGTTGGCAGTGACCTTGCAGATCGGCTTTAATCAGCCTGTACGTAAACAAGTCATTTTTTTCGGTCTGGGAGTCATAGTCGTCTAAATTACCATTTTCTTCTAACTCTGATGTTGTCTCGGCTAGATTTGTCAGCGATCGCCTCTCATCTGCAATTGCCCTGCGTTTCTCGTATTGCTCGCAGTAGAGTTGGGCAACTTTTCTGGGATCGTCCTGAATTTGGGCAAGTCTTATCGCCTGCGCTTCCAACTCTTCGGCTATATCCTTCATTCCTTGGGGAAAAGACGCAAGAAGTTGAGAAATAGCAGTCTTACCTTGTTGGGACTGAGATTTTTCACCCAACCAAATTCTCTGGCTGTATAGTCCTGGCTGAATTTGTGGTTTGATCGGAGCGTTGGGATGATCTTTATCAGTTCCCTTGAAACTAGAAAGGGGAAGGATTAGATCAATTTTTGGTTTATTGCTGGAGCTTTCATATTTAATCCGATCCAAGCTATACGGTCGCAGCGTTCCTTTACCAAACCTATACTTGGTATCTTCTCCATCACCCTCTCGCCAGCCAAAACGGTGTTGTATAACGCTGTATTTCTCCTCTAGCTGCCTTCGAGTTAGTTTGTCATATAGTTGAGGCGAAATCTGACCGTAACAATCACCGACCAAGCGGTAGGCTACAGCATCAGGTAATATTCCTCCGTTCGCACCCGTGGCATCATCTACAACTAGGATATTGAGTTTTTCATCGATCGCGTTTTTGCAACTACCTAAAAAGATCGAACCGTAAGCACCTCTGTCTTTGCGATCGGGACAAAGTTTTTCTACCGTTTCTAGGCACTCTGGCGAACCATACAGTAGCCTTGATTGGGAGGAGAACAGTAACACCTGACCACTTGGATGATTTTTCAAGTCCTCTGGCGTACTATATTCATCCATCTGTCCAAAGGAAAACTGTCGATCGGGCAAGAAAAACTCTAGCAGTGTGTTATCCAATTCCTCCTTTAAAATTGAGTTAGGATTCTGTCGATTGCCATCGGTATGTATCCATTGGTTAAGCCGAGGATCGAAGTGGTTAAAAATAAGCACCATAAAACTGAGTTAGATTGAGTTTTTATGGAATTAAGAATGACAAGAGTTAAACGTTGGATAAATATGAATAAAAAAGAATTCAACGCTGATGGAACTCTTAAAGAAGAAGCAAAAATCCAGCTACTAGCTGAAGGATTAAGCGATGCGGCTATTGATGACTATGCGGCTGGACTCAAATCCCAGTATGAGGAATGGAAGAGACTAGACGAAACCGATCCAGAACCCTGGATAGAATATACTGCTGAAGATTTATTTTCCCAAGAGGAGAGAAAGAAATTTAACCCAGATGGCACGCTCAAGCCAGAATATGTTGAGTATGCCCGCAGTATTGGACTAGGCGAGGGATACCTGAAACAACTGGAGTTCAAGAAGAAGCTAGATGTAGAGAACTTCAACCGGATGTCTGAGACTTGGGCTGCTCGTGGTATGAATTTTGGTGAATACCAAATGCGATCGCGTCTGGGTGCGAGCGAGAGTTATGCACAGCGCCAAGAGCAGGTACGGCAAGATATTCGCAGCGGTGAAGACCTTGATTCTCTACCA
>NZ_RSCK01000155.1:0-8633 GCF_003991895.1 Chroococcidiopsis cubana SAG 39.79 | reverse complement strand
AAAATTGTCTTTGATGAATTCTTGCCTCAGTGGAATTACACTGCTCAGCCAGAATTACAGGTTATTTAATCCACGATCCTTAGCGAAATCATGACAATCCTGATTGCCTTCCACCAATCGCATTATCGTAACTTCAAAGCCTTTTACGTTCAGCAAGTTAGCTTGCATTGGCACAAAGAGTTTCCCAGGCTAGTGAGCTACAATCGCTTTGTGGAGTGGATACCATCGACATTGTTGCCTTTGAGCGTTTATTTGTACAGTTGCTTTGGGCGTTGTAGTGGTATTTCGTTGATGGACTCTACGAGTGTGCGCGTTTGCCACAATCGTCGAATTCAGCAGCATCGGGTATTTGCTAATTTAGCTTCCCGTGGAAAAACTTCCGTAGATTGGTTTTTTGGCTTCAAGTTGCACTTGGTCTTCAACGATTGTGGAGAGTTGTTGAACATGACGCTGACACCAGGAAATACCGATGAGCGACGACCAGTGTTCAAGCTACTGCGGCGCTTGTTTGGTAAGGTGGTGGCTGATAAGGGCTATATTTCTCAGACATTGTTTGAGCGATTGTTACGCGAGTGCGGAATTCAGTTGCTTACCAAACCACGGCGCAATATGCGTAATCGATTGATGCCATTGATGGACAAGCTACTCTCCCGTAAACGTGCCATCGTCGAAACTATTATTGACCAGTTAAAGAATATTTCTCAAATCGAGCATTCTCGCCATCGTAGCCCGCTCAATTTCCTGGTCAATTTGGTTTGTGGTTTGATTGCTTATTGCCATCAGCCTAAGAAACCCTCTCTGCGTTTAGATGGCTTTTTTCTCCCTGCTGCTTAACCCGAACTGACGTTAAAGAAATGGGCGCGGAGTACATTTTGACTGAGTTCCCCTCTACCAAGCATCAGGGTAAAGAAACCGAACCACCTGCTTTCGCAGATGAGATGATGCCTACGGTCGCTGCTGTAAATATGTCAAGCAATGAGAGCGTGACGAATACCAGCGAAAACGGAGCAAAACCCAAAACAGGTATTGCTAGCAGCAAGTCTAGATAAGCCATAAAACTACCTGCTTACGCAGATGTGGCAAGCGATCGGCTCAATTCTCGCTTGCCATGACAGTTTATCTGCTGCATTTCAAAAAGCCAATTAACCCATCCCGTCCCGCACAGCACTACTTAGGTTGGACATCAGACTTAGACGAACGTATTCGCGCTCACAGGAGAGGCAAAGGATCTCGCTTCTGCCAAGTGGCTTTCGAGCGGGGCATTAGCTTCAGGGTTGCTGAAGTCTGGAAAGGAGATCGCTCGTTGGAGCAAAAGTTAAAACAGCAAAAAAACAGTCGGCGCTTTTGTCCGATTTGCAACAAATCGCGTTCGCTATTACGCAGTCAGCTTATTAGCTTCTCAGGGGAGAATCATGCGCTTGCTAATTAAAGAGCTAAGATCGCTCCCTCCCGACTGGAAATTAGTTCCCGTTCGCGGTAAGCAACCGATCGGTAAGGGGTGGAACAAGCACCCCTACTCTCCGGCACAACTGATTGAGTGGATAGAAACCGGACATCCCTGCACGGGCTTCGGACTATTGACTGGCACACCTATCGATCAGGACGATTGCGTTCTAGCAGTTGACCAAGATGGTGATGCCGCTGGTACTGCATTGGTAGCTCTTGCACGAGGTAAACGACTGCCTCAGACAGCTACTTTTACATCGGGCAGACCAGGGCGCTGTCAGTATCTACTCAGAGTACCATCAACTATCGCACCATCGATTGAGTCTCGCAAACTAAATGTAGGGCTGGAATTGCGTTGGACTAGCATGATCTCGGTACTACCACCTTCAATTCATCCCTTAACGAAGCAGCCCTATCAGTGGCTACCAGGTCATTCCCCTAACGAGATCGCGATCGCAATAGCTCCAGATTGGTTAGTTGGGCTGATGGCGAGGCAATCGCACTCGTCATCTAACCAGCGTTCGCGCTCGATAGCCTCCAAACATTGCGATCGAGGAAACGAATCGCGCTTTTCCATGTCTCCTTCCCAGCTTAATCGAGTTACTGCTCTGCTGTCACGGCTTCATCCCTGTCGTGCCGATGACTACCACGAGTGGATACGGGTAGGAATGGCACTGTACTCTCATTCGCCAGCACTACTACCCCTGTGGGATGACTGGAGCAGGCGATCGAGTAAATACAAACCAGGAGAGTGTGCCTCTAAATGGGCTACATTCAACCCAACTAGAATTAGCATCAACACCTTGTACTATCTAGCTAACAAAGATTCTTCTCAAACGCCAGCAGCATAAAATCGTTAACATCTCTGCTTTTAGCAAAGTATTTTTAGTGACATACTTCTGAGTGTAAGCACTTTACGCTATGTCTATCTCTAAGCTATCTATGCCAATAATGTAAGGTAGTTAGGATTGATTGTGATGTATCTTAATCGGTTACTCTTTGTTGTTGCAAACAGGCAGGTTGGAGTGCGTTACAAATAGCAGCAGGTGAATTGCTCTTGGCACTGCGTCGCAGCCAAGTTAAAGGCATACAGCTAAGAGAACGATCGCGCACTAACAGTTCGTCTAAAAGTGCTTGACGCTTGGCAGTCAAAGGCAGTCTTAAACGACGAAAGATTATCTATTGTGCGCGACCTTAACTACGGCATCAAGCTCAGACCTCTATACAGTTGCTAATAGTACTCTTAGTAATTTTCAACTACGTCCAGCTACCAAGCTATCGAGATAGCTCTTGACAGCCCTGAGATATCTTTTATCTGTCATCGTCTCGGTTGAAACTCGTTTGGCTTCGATGCCAACAGAAACAATATCTGCTTCACTGATTTTCCCCTGCCCGTAAGCACTCAAAAATGCATCGTAACTGGGGATACCCCGATCGCGAAAGTGACCGCGATAAGCTAAAAATACGAGCTGGAAAGGTGTCGCTTGAAATGAATCAGATACTCTAGTATTTGTGGAATTAACTCGACTTATCGTCCTTGTCTGTGCTTGCACGCTCAGGGGAGTAACTGTTAGCAGTAAGAAAGCTAACCCACTGGGTATTAAGCAGTTCATGGGATGTATTCCTCAACAGTGGATGAATTTGGTTTAATCGTTCAACAGTCAAAATTTAGGTTTGCGAAACTGCGGTGGAGAGGTAAAGTAAACTCGAACGTGGCTTACCCGATCGGGGGATTGCGCTCGCTCCCGTATTTGCGTTGATGCCAGTAGGGATAAATTGGCGGAACTGCACTCACTTCGTTTAGCCTTTTGACCTCATCTGGCGTGAGTTCCCAAGTTGCCGCACCGAGATTATCTTGTAATTGCTGCTCGTTACGTGCGCCGATGATGACAGATGAAATCCCAGGTTGACGCAGCAGCCAATTGAGGGCAACTTGAGGAATAGTTACATGGCGATCGCGGGCAATCTCATCTAAAGTCTCTACAATGTCGTAGCCTTTTTCTAAATCCAAGGTTCCCACATCACCTAGCTTGGCACGACGAGTTTCTTCCGGTTCTGGTTGTCCGCGACGATATTTCCCTGTTAAAAAGCCAAACGCCAATGGACTCCAGACTATAATTCCTACATTTTGGTCGAGTCCCAAGGGTATCAGCTCGTACTCTATCTCTCTGCCGACTAGAGAATAATAATTCTGTTGCGATACGTAGCGTTCTAATCCAATGCGCTCCGAGACGCACAAAGCTTTCATTAAATGCCAGCCGGAGTAGTTAGAACAGCCAATATAGCGGACTTTGCCACTACGAACGAGGTCATCTAATGCCCTTAACGTCTCTTCTAGTGGAGTTAGGGCATCGAAACCATGCACTTGATACAAATCGATGTAATCCGTCCCCAATCGCCGTAAACTGGCTTCACAAGCACGAATTAAATGATGTCGCGAGAGTCCAACGTCATTTGCGCCTTCTCCCATGCGTGCAAAGGCTTTAGTAGCAATTAAGACATCATCTCGTCGCTTGCCGATTGCCTGTCCGAGAATGACTTCTGATTTGCCTTGAGAGTAAACATCAGCCGTATCGAATAGATTTACACCTACATCAATGCAGACATCAATTAATCTTCTAGCTTCATCGACTTGGGTTGCACCCATATGCTCGAAGAAATCGCCACCGCCAAAAGTCATCGTACCAAAACTGAGAGCGGATACTTTTAAACCGGATTTGCCTAACAATCGCATTTCCATAATTTTTCCTTTTAACTTTTGACTTACTAGCGTCCAGGAATGCCTTGAGTTCCCGTCCAAACTCGCACGATAAGATATGGTGGCTTGCCAACATCAGTTTTAGGATTGAGTAGCAGGCTGCGGTTTAACTGAATGACAGCGACGTACAACCAACTGAGTTCGCCAAAACTGAGTGAATCAGACCAAATCAAGCGATCGTCTTGTACTAACTGACTCAACTTCCCATTGGATGTGAGAACGCTAATGGCGTTTTCTGCTAAATTCGTGATGTAGTGGTTGCCTTGAGTATCAGTAGAAATGCCGTCAGATACGGGTTTGGCTCCTACTCGTCTGATAGCAGCAGCGATCGCCTTATCCTCAACTCCATCTCGAAATAGTTTGGTTGGAACCGACCACAAACTCTTACCCGTCATCGCGCCGTAGAACAGCGTTTCGCGATCGGCAGATAGCGAGATCGGGTTGATGCCGATCCGTGCTGGAGTCAGTTTACCTGTATCGTCTGGGCGACTCAGCACCTTGCCTTCTACAACTAAATCGATATTTTCCGGTTGTAGGGAAGGATGGGCTGTAAAGCGACGAGCGGTTTTCTGCTGCAAATTGATGGCAATAATTGCAGGAGATTGGCTATCGGCTAAATAGACAAACCCATTGCGTTCGTCTACTGCGAGATCTTGGGGTAAAGAGTTAGGAACGGGGGCTGCATCTCGACTCAAATTCAAGCGATACACTAACTTCCCCGTATTGAGATCGAATGCTACTAGTTTTGGCGGCTGGTCGGGTAGCGGCAGTCTACCTTTATCGGGCATAATCTGCCACGATCCTTGGTCGATGACCCAAAGCCGATTTTGCTCGTCGATTTGAATTCCTTGAGGACGATTGAGAACGTTGGGACTGCTACCAAAAGTGGCATTCCAAGAGGCATCGGGGAAAGGTTTATAACTATTACGTCCGGTAATTTCAATTAGTGCAGGTTGTTCGCGATCGCTACGCACGACGGTAGCAAAAATTCGCCCGTCGCCAGTCACGGCATGGTTCCAGGGTCGAAGGGGTAATTCTGCCACGACTTCGAGAGTTCCTCGCTGAGGTTGTTTTGTAGAGGTAGACTGAGCTAGATAATTTTGAGGTGTGGCATTAGCATCAATTTGACTGCCAGATAGTAGCGCGATCGCTACTAAGAGAATCGACATTCCATAAACTTGCATAAATTCTACTTTTAGTTACGTGATGCCTTATCTTTCATTGGTCCCGAAAGTTCAATCGCGTTGCCGTTGTTATCTAAAATAAAAGCCAAACGGCGTTGAATTGGTGCGTAATCGTAAGCGGCTGCAAAAGTAGGTACGCCACGTTTATTGAGTTGTGCAAGGGTTGCATCTACATCGGGAGTGCGAAAACACAAATGTCTGTAACCTTGATAGCGCGTATGTTCCGGTACATCTTTGGGTCGTGCAATTGCTTGTTCTGCTTCACCTCCACCGAGTATTTCTAATCGAAAACCATTTAATTCTAAATAAGCTAAATCCACACTTGGAAGCGATGGTTCTTGCCAGCGAATTACCTCTTTAAAACCAAATTTATCTTTATACCATTGCGTTGTTTCCTCAAAGTTAGGAACGCGCAACATGATATGTTCGACTTGTAACGATAACGGTTGAGTTTGTGCTAAAAGAGATGGGAGATAGTTAGTAGCTGGAAGGAGGAACGTGCAGCCAACGGTGGCAATAAGAGCGAGTGTGAATACGATCAAAATTTTAAGGAAAACTCGTTCTTTGAGCATATTTTTTTACTCAGCTTATATGGCAACCCTTTAATTAAGTCAAGTTCAAGCTAATGCCATCTGGTTCAAAGTTTCAACTTCGTCTGTTAATAAATCGATTGAGTTAGCAGCAAGATTTTCTTCCAGATGAGCGATCGTTGTCGTACCTGGGATAAGAATAATATTGGGCGCACGATGCAATAACCATGCCAAAGCAATTTGATTTGGTTTTACACCGTGACGATGGGCAATTTCAGCCAAAATTCCTGATGCATTAGCTAGGGGTGCGCCGCGCTTGAGGGGATGTGCGCCAAGCGATCCGTAGGGAATAAAAGCAATATTGTGTTTTGTACAGTAATTAAATAAATCTTCATTGGTGCGATCGCTAATACTAAAACGATTTTGTACTGAAGCGATCGCAGTTATCTCTCCTGCTGCTTGCAGTTGGTCAATTGTGACATTCGATAGCCCAACGTGGCGAATTTTTCCCTCTTGCTGTAATGTCGCCAACATTCCCACGGATTCTAGAAATGGTACGTTTGGATCTGGTCGATGTAGTTGGTATAAGGCAATTTGCTCGATTTTGAGGCGCTGTAAACTCGCTTCGCATCCCCGTCGCAAATTTTCGGGACGACCATCAGTTTGAATCCGATCTGGTGCTGGCTTGTTAATCCCACCTTTAGTTGCAATGACTAAATTTTCAGGATAAGGATACAGCGCATCGGCGATTAATTCTTCGTTAAAACCAGGACCGTAAGCCTCAGCGGTGTCGATGAAGTTGACACCCAATTCTACAGCCCTTTGCAAAAGCTGCTTACCACCATCCCAATCTGGATAAGCACCAAAATTACCTGGTTGTCCTGTCAATCGCATTGCACCGTAACCGATACGATTTACAGCTAAATCTGAAGCGATCGCAAAGGTATTGGCAGGCATGGAAATTTTATTCATCGTGACACCTGTAAACCCGCTCGGAGGTAGGTCGGACGTGCATTACCCAGACATGTTTATATTACGCAACATAATCAATCCAGAGAAACGACAGATCGGACAGATTAAAACCCGATCTTAAGGACAGGATCGCTCGATTTAGGTATCTAGCCGCGCCAATCCGCGCTTGAGCGCATGAATCACTGCTTGAGTGCGATCGCTTACCCCTAGTTTGTGCAAAATATTATTGACGTGAAACTTAGCCGTGCGCTCGGTAATGCCGAGCATATTACCAATTTCTAAATTGCTTTTACCCAGAACCAAAAGCTGAAGTACCTCGATTTCCCGCTCGGTCAATTCAGTATTATTGAATCGCTCGGCTAACTTGGCTGCGACTTGTGGCGGAATGTATTTGCGTCCTTGATGCACGACACGGATGGCATCGAGCAGTTCTTCGGCAGTCGCATCTTTGAGTAAATAGCCCCTCGCGCCTGCTTGTAAACCGCGATAGATATCTTCGTCACCGTCGTAGGTGGTGAGGACGAGCAGACAAGCATTGGGAAATTCGGCTTTAATGGAGGCGATCGCGGTGACTCCATCAACTTTGGGCATTTGCAAATCCATCAGCACCACATCGGGTTGATGTAGACGGTAGAGATCGATCGCTTGCTGTCCGTCTCGTGCTTGAGCGATCGCGTTCATATCCGGTTCGTCGCTGATAATTGCCGCAATTCCCTGGCGGACAACTGCATGATCTTCAGCAATTAGGATTTGGATCGGGTTTACGGATATCATCGCCATCAATAGCAAAGCAGCAAAGTTAGTTTTTGCAAATTACCAAAATTTCTCGCTCAGTAGCGCATCGATCTCGCCGAAGATCCATTTGTTAGGTAACTCAGTCTGCGGATAGTCTTCTTTTATTTCTATCCGTGCGTCGTTCCAGCATCTAGGCAAGATTTCGGCAAAGTAATTTCGCAGGCTGGGGGATTGTTCTAACAAGTCTAGAAGTTGCTGGCGTTGCTCTCGGATCGTTATTTCCCAGTCTCGATAGTCATCAGGAGAGTTAACATACACTCGTTTGAGTAAATGGGCAAGTAGCACTCTCAAACGACTTTTTAATTCACGGCGATCGCGTCCTGCCAACCCTTCGATCTCCTCAACTAATTTATCGATGTTGATGTCGTTAAAGTTTCCAGTTTTCAGCTTGGCGATCGTATCTTCGTACCATGCCATCAGGTCTTGTTCGTAGCTACGTGAATGAGTGATTTCGACCATATTGCTATTCTCCCCTTAAACTGGCACGGTAACGATCGCTTCGGTTCCCCGTCCGATGCTGCTTACTAGTCTAAGCTGTCCGCCAATCTGTCGCGATCGCTCCTGCATTCCAATTAAGCCAAAACCACTGTTTGTCAGTTGCACCTGTGGCTGGAAGCCTCGTCCGTCGTCGCGGATTTGTAAATGTACTGCTTCGGGTTCAAATAATAAATTGAGACGAATATTTTGGGCATCGGCATGGCGCACGGCGTTAGTCAAAGCTTCTTGTCCGATGCGAAGCAAGTTGATTTCAACATTGACAGGGATCGGGCGGGGTGTACCGTCGATCTGCAATGTAATTTTTACATCGGTATTCCAAGACATCTGCTCGACGATGTAATACAAGGCACTGGGTAGATCGTCCGATTCCAGGTAGTGATATGGAAGTAGTGATGAGGTATAATCCTTGCCCTACAACGATTTCAGGCAATATTTGTAACATATAAAAAC
>NZ_RSCK01000154.1:0-8812 GCF_003991895.1 Chroococcidiopsis cubana SAG 39.79 | reverse complement strand
GAAATTACCTTTGATGTAAAACTATTGCTATGTATCTATCTTAGCTCATTTAACCTTAAGTTTTTGTTTAAGTCTCGTTAATAACTATTGAAAATTTATAATTGCTTTTAATCTCAGAAAAAGTAGCATTTTTAACTATTTCTGTAGATGGATGTTTGCCTTTTTTCTAGTAGCTAAATTGAGGAAATAGTGGGTCTTTTGCAGATAACTAACATTTTATTTCGAGCGGGATAAAATCGAACAAAAGAGACCTGGCAGAAACATCATATTTTATCTGCTAGTCAAAAAAAAGCTGCGAAAGCTCATGCATAGATAGATTCAACCGTAGATGTTTGCGGTTGAATTTCCAATGGAAGAATCAGTGACAACTTAGAAAAAAATCAATTTCTCTCAAGTTATAGCTGTTTTCGCTCCTCATAACACAGTTACGAGCAGTTTTTGAAATGCTTGCTCGTACCATTGTTATGCATGAATTACAAATGACAAATAAAAAACTTTTGAGTGTGGTGAAAAATGCAAAGATTTACAAAATATATCTTCTTATTGACACTTAGCATCTTAATAGCTCCGTTTGCAGGTATCAATTTATTAGCAGCGCAAACAAATATATCAACGTCAGATCGGGCGATCTCCTCCGAGCTTAATTCGATTGAAGAAACTAAAGTACAAAGTCTAGCAGAAAACTCGCTAGCCCAAGTTACATCTGTCTCGCAATTATCAGACGTGCAACCTACTGATTGGGCGTTTCAGGCATTGCAATCTTTAGTAGAAAGATATGGAGTTATTGCGGGTTATCCCGATGGCACTTTTCGCGGTAATCGGGCAATGACTCGCTATGAATTTGCAGCTGGATTAAATGCAGCTTTAGACAGAATTAACGAATTAATTGCCACAGGTAGCGCCGACACTGTTAGTAAAGACGATTTAGCAACAATACAAAGATTACAGCAAGAATTTGCTCCCGAACTTGCAACTCTTCGCGGTAGGGTTGACACGTTAGAAGCAACGACGGCAGAACTAGAAGCCAACCAGTTTTCGACGACAACTAAGTTGGAAGGAGAAGTTATCTTTGCCCTCATCAGTTTGATTGAGGGTGACAATGCTGCTGGCGAACCAGTAGATACTAACCCAACTGCGAGTTACAGGGTGCGCCTCAATTTACAAACTAGTTTTACGGGCGAAGATCAACTCACAACACGTTTGCAAATGGGTAACGTCGTCCCTCTAGGCGGGACAAATAGCGGTGAAACACTGACAAACGAAGGGCGGATCGAATTTGATGGCGATACAGGCGGAGATGCCCAACTGGGGTTACTGCGCTATCGTTTTCCGGTGGGCGATCGCACCAACATTTACTTAGCGGCGGCGGGTAATGGTTTTGTCGATCTCGATGCTTCCTACCAGTTGACTCCCTTCTTAGATGGCAATGCCGTATCATTGTTCGGTTTGCGCAACCCAATCTATAACTACAGTGCTGGTACTGGTATAGGAATCAGGCATTTCTTTAATGACCAAATCGAACTAAATTTGGGCTATCTAGTTCCCACCAATAACGCTAGTAACCCCTTCCCACAGAACGGTCTGTTCGACGGTACGTATGCTGGATTAGCTCAGATCATCTTCAATCTCAGTGACAACTCTAGGTTCGGTCTGTCTTATATCAACTCCTACTCCCCCACTGGAGGCGACGATCCTGATGTAGAGCCAAATACCGAATTAACGCCTTTTGGTACGAGTACTGGTAGTAACCTATCGAATAGCAGCTTTGGTAGACCCGTCAGCGTCAATGCCTACGGTTTTTCGGGTACGTTTAGGCTTAGTCCGGGTCTAGCTATTAGCGGTTGGGTGGGACATGCCAACCATCGTTATATTGGTAGGGGAGATGGGAGTATGTGGACTTGGGCAGCTAGCTTGAACTTTCCTGACTTAGGCAAAGAAGGTAGCGTAGGCGGTATTATAGTCGGCATGGAACCGAGACTAACAGAACTTGACAGCAATCTCGGTAGCCCCGATCGCGATACCTCTTTGCATCTGGAGGCGTTTTACAAGTATGCACTCACAGATAACATCCAAGTGACTCCGGCAATTATTTGGTTAACTGCACCAGACCACAATGCCGATAATGACGACATCATCATCGGTGCAATTAGAACTGTGTTTCGGTTCTAGGACTAAATCTGGGTAGGATTGCGTCCTACCCCCTTACATGACTCATCTACCCAATTTGGCAAATTCGTGACGGGCAATCGTGGCGGAACTCGATCTTCTGGTTTGTAACTTGAGCGTACAGGTGATTGTACTGGCACTTGAGTCGGTTGCGCTCTGCCATTGCCATGCCCGTTTCCATTGCCGTTACCATTTTGATATGGTGCTGCCTGCATAGGCGAAACAACACCGTTACTAGCTGAGCTTATCTGTAGCTTTGTCGGTGTTTTTGAAGCTTTCAACTCCTCGTCTGGATTAAAGTTTAGCCCTAAAGCCGCTACAATTTGGTCGGGGTCGCTATTTAACTGGGCGACAAAAGGCAGCACCTCAATTAGTTTTGGCTCTAAGTTGGTTACGACTGCCAAAATGAAACTAGAACAAGGGCGACGCTTGCCATCAAACGTTCCCCAAATCCGAATTTTAGTCAACCAAGGGCGGTTCTGCTGATAGTAAATCAGCCATTTGACCTTAAGAGCGTGGCGTAGTTGCTGAATGTTCACGACCTACCTCAATCGCAGTTCAAACAACAAAACAGCATGGCTAAGTCTTGCACCTAAGTCAAGATGCGATCGCACTTTTCTAATTGTTTCATTTCATTATCTCACCCTTATTCCCTCTTCTGCCTTTGGTGGTCATTTGTCATTAGCAAACAGGATGTAGGATGTAGGGTGTGGGGTGTGGCGAGTTAATTGCGACTTGCGAGTTGCAACTTGAATTGTCTCCTAACTCCTCAGTTTTGACTTTTGACTTTTGACTTTTGACTTTTGACTTCAAAAAAAAGACCAGCTTCCCATAGCTAGTCCAGTCAACTTATATTACGTTGTCGGCTACGATATTGAGGAATACCAAAACTGTGCGTTCCCATCGCTACAGCGGGCAAAAGCTTTTCCTCCCAACTGATATTGTAACGAGAAACACAGACTTTTTTAACAAAATTCACAAATTCTTGACTTAACTGAGCCAGAAGGTAGATGTTGCAAGGCAATAATTTGAAGTAATCATTAAGTTCGATCGCCATGCCTTGAGTGGAGAGGAGTAAATTTTTACTTCTGCGAGGGGCGTCAGACTTAACATCCGTGCGTGTAACTAGTTCGATTGTTGCAGATATTGCTCTGCTTGCAAAGGTTGCCCCCAAATCACCTGCTCTTGTTTGTAAATGGCAATTCCTGGCTTTGCTCCTTTTGGCTTGTAAACATATTTCGGCTCTGTATATATCACTGGTACGCGATCGCTTTGACGGGCGCGGCTGTAGTAGGCAGCAAAGTCAGCTGCAAACTGTAAGTCTGCTTCCTCTGGTTCAGCCCCAGGTGTAACCCGCATCAAAACGTGACTGCCAGGAATTTCTTGAGCATGAAACCACAGATCGTAATCTCCGGCAACGCGAAAAGTCAATTGGTCGTTTTGGCGGTTGTTGCGTCCGACGAGTAGTTCAAAGCCACTGGGGGTAGAATAGCGATGAAAATTAACGCTGGAATCTTCATTCGCATTTCGCCGTCCGTAATCTGGTGCTTTGAGATATTTCTGTTGGATCAACTCCTCGCGAATTTCTTTGAGAGCTTCCAAGTCTTCTGTAGATTGATACTTATCGACTTGAGCAACTGCGGCTTCGACTTGCTCTAGATAATCGCGTTCCTGTTCTACCTCGGCTAGTAGCGGTTCTACCGCACCTCTTGCTCGTTTGAGTTTACCCGCTTGCTTGTATAAACCTTGGGCATTCTGAATCGCATTTTTTTCGGGATTGAGGGCGATCGCTATTGGTTCTCCCGTTTCAAAGTCTGCTAGCGTAATTGACTTCATCCCTGGCAGCCATTCTTGGAGGTGAGCCATCAACAAGTCTGCCTGTTGGCGATAGCTATCGGCGCGATCGGATTGCTGCAAACGCGCTTTAAAGCTATCGATCTTTTGCTGTAATTTTGCCAATAAGCTCTGAATTTTTTGACTTAACTGATATTGGAGTTGGCTGAATTCCTGTCTATTGAGTTGATTTGTATAATATTGGTTAAGTAACTCTTGAACGCTTGCTACAGGCTGAATCGCATTCCATTTTAAAACCGTGTATCCCGTTGCCGTCCAACCAGGAGAAAATTGGGCTGTTGCTAATGTTTGCAGCCACGCCTGCCAGTAATGAAATAGCTGCTGCCAATCTTCTGTTGTCAAGCTATCTGTAGATTGCTCTGGATCTAAATCAGCTGCTTGCGCGATCGCCTCTATTAAAGTAGGACTGATACCGCGATAGCTTTTGAGCAAACAGCGTTTTAAAGCCGATGGTACGAGGCTTACCCGTTCTTGCCAGCGCGAAAACGGCTCATCTAAAGCTGGAGCTGTCCCCGTCAGTGCGGGTGGTAATTCGTAACTTTGCCCAGTCTGAATTGGACGCACGCTCGATTTCTGGGGGCTGACTTGATGTGCGGCTGTAGTAATCTCGTTTGCAGTATTTGTCAGGACGACATTACTATATTTGCCCATAATTTCCACGTATACGTGCCAAAGTACGGGTTCCCCTGGACGACGGGCAAACTGTAAATCGACAACTCGTTCCCAAGGGACGACGGGACGACAAGAAGTGAGAGCTAAACCATTAAGTTGGTGCAGTAATTGTTGGCTAAAAGTAAAAGTATCTGGTTGTCGTGGTGGTGGAGTACCGATGCAAATGTGGGCTGCTTGAGGATGCCAAGATATTTCTAGCCATCCACGCCGATCGAGTGTCCGTAGCGCTAGCAAAATCGTGTAGCGATCGCGTTGATAAACCTGCTCCAAACGAGCTGGAATCCAATCTTTACTCAACTCGCTACAAGCAGCAGTAAGTGTCGTGAAGTCAACTGGTTGCAATTGAGGGATCTAGGGGTAAGGGATGAACTCAGAAGTCAAAAATTGTAGGGGCGGGTTCACCAGAAATACTGGTCAGAGTCAAAGACTATTGGTAAACTCGCCCGTACAGGTGTCAGAAGTCAGATTACTGATAACTGACAACTGATAACTAATAACTAATTTTTCTTTTCTCTGTCTTTTGAAGGATATCTAAAGATAGATATTGGATAAAAATGCGCTCGAACTAAATAAAAAGCCTGGTTTTTGGGTGATTTTAGCCTTGTAACTCCAAATTTTTATAGATACCATGAAAAGTAGATATTTATTTGCCTCTCGCGCCGCATTTTTTGCGTTAATTTATCATGGACATTCAGTTAATCAACATCGGTTTTGGCAACATTGTATCTGCTAACCGAGTCGTTGCCATTGTCAGTCCAGAATCCGCACCTATCAAGCGTATCATTACTGACGCACGGGATCGAGGACAGCTAATCGATGCGACCTACGGTCGGCGGACGCGGGCTGTGATCGTAACTGATTCCAGCCATGTGATTCTCTCAGCAATCCAACCGGAAACAGTGGCGAATCGATTTGTGATCGGTCGCGACCATCATGGAGACAATTGAGCTGGAGAAGCAGTAGTATGTGAAATAAACCATTTCGTTTTTTTCACTACAAAATTGGGAACGCGGATGACGACAGGTTTGCCTACTCAAATTTCTCCTACCGTAATTCCAGGCTCGAAGGCTGGTCGGTTGATTGTACTCACAGGTCCTAGTGGCGTAGGCAAAGGTACGCTCATGCAATTGCTTTTGCAGCGTCACCCCCAGCTTTACCTGTCAATTTCAGTCACGACGCGCAGCCCTCGCCCTGGAGAAATTCACGGCAAACATTATTACTTCGCGAGCCGTGAAGAATTTCGACAAATGGTCGATCGCGGCGAATTACTAGAATGGGCTGAATTTGCAGGTAACTGCTACGGGACTCCTCGTCAACCAGTGGCAGAAAAGATCGGCGAGGGAAAAACTGCCATCTTAGAAATTGAATTAGAAGGAGCAAGACAAATCCGCGCTTCTTTTCCTGAAGTGCTACGCATTTTTATCTTACCACCTTCAATGGAAGAACTAGAGCAACGCTTGCGCAGTCGCGGTCAAGATTCAGAAGAGGCGATCGCTCGTCGTCTGCGCCGCGCTCAAGCCGAAATTAATGCTGCTGGTGAATTCGATTACAAAGTCATCAACGATAATCGGGAAGCGGCACTGCAAGAAATAGAAGCTATTTTATTTCCCGATTCTAGGCAAGATTAACAAATTAAATTGGTAATGAGTAACAGGTAATTGACAAACAGCAACTACCTATTACCTATTACCAAACTACGTTATGAAAATAGCCCACCAAAAACGTTCTTGATGATAGCTATATTTGTTAGCACGAAGTAGGCAAACACCGCGCCACCAACGCCTCCAATCAAGAAGCCACTAATATAGTTGTTCCAGCTTTCTGGTGATTTGAAAGTAGAAGGAACTTGACCACCAGTGGTAGTAGTAGCAACAGGTTGAGGTGGATTGCTAGCAGAATACAAAGCCATAGTAGCAGTCATGATTGCCACCATACCTAAAGTACTGATCAATCCAGCAATGTTGGCAACATCTGTATCGCGTAACGGACCTAGCTTAGTAAAGGGTCCGAGTACCCAATAGCCATGTGCCATCCCAACTTCCAAACCCCGCCGCATGTCGGTAATACCTGGGCGATAGGCAGGTAAGTTATTAATAAACCACTTCACCAAGCCGGAAGAATTTACTGGTGTTTCTAAGTTACTATTCTGAGGATCGCGCCCAGCAGGAAAGACAACTTCTTGATTTCTAGGATCGCCGGGTCTATTTTTAGATGCATCTATTGCTTGCGCCATATTCTCCGTATGATATCAATAAGGTCGTGGCATCATTTTAGGTGAATAATTGTAGCCAAATATCAATTTAGACAGAGAAGTTAAAAAAAATTAATTTAGCGATCGCCGCTTTATAGCAAGCAGCAAACACGCGAGTTCTCACTCTGTTTGCGTGGCGCAAAACTATTTCTTTTTGCGTTGTGCAAAACTACTTCTTTTTGCGTTGTGCAAAACTATTTTTTCTATGTAAAATCTACCAATCGCGCGATCGCTTATGCTGTCATTCCAATTTTAATACTCAATATTGAGACTTATAATATTGGGCTATCTCTAGAACTTATTATGTGTAGCGCTACATGCTTAAATTTCAGACTCTAGCTAGATGTGAGAAACTAATTAGTTTTAGCTCACGGCATTGGGTGAAAAAGTAAGTCAGGAAAAAAGTAGTTAAAAATTGCCCAAGTCGTGAAAGCCACAGATACAGCAACCACAGCCAGCACTGGAGCTAAGGAAAGATACCTCTGAAGATAGTGTTTTTGTTCGTTCTCGTTCTGTTTTTGCATGAATTTTGGTCTCCCGACCAGTGTAATGATTTGCTAAAGCATGAAACGCGCTATGCACTTAATTGATAGTAATTTGCGAGTTTCAAACCGCCATCATCCGCTTGGTCGATCGACCGTCAGGCTGTTAAGAACCAGAGGGTAGAGAACAGAACGAAAAAAGAGTAGCAACGATCGCAATTCTCTCCGATCTATCCCCTCACCTCTAGCTCAAACACCCCTACTTATGGCAAGGGATGGAAGAGAAGATCGGGGAAGAAGTAGTTAAACACAATTAACCACACAGCTGTTTCAGCCAGCCATGCAAATAGCAAAACTGGTGCGAGAGAAAGATATTGCAGAAAATATTTTTGTTGCATTTGTAGCTCTCCCAAGTATTTCAAACAAAGTAACGTTCAATTAGCGCGGAGAAATGGGGATTTCTTCGTCTTTAGCAGTGAGTTCGCCTGAGAGCAACTCTTTCACGGCGGCTAGGGGCCAAGCAAACGCTGACACCATGCTCTGAAATGCTAAGGGAACATCAATGATGACTTCTTTGATTTCGGTTTCACTAGCATACTTTTTCTTGGTGGCTTGCAGATAGGCACGCCCCGCCCAGCCGATCTGACCGGCAATGTAGAGAAACATAATGCTAGGAATTAAAAAATCGCCAGCGCGATCGAGACGACCATCAACAACCAGGTGGGGTAGACCTTCAGGACCACACATTGCTTGAGCGTACCGCTCAAACCGCTTTTCACCCGATTGCGGATCGGCAGTTGTATTGCGGGCTGCTTGTGCCCGTTGAACAAATGCAGGAGAGTCACTGCAACGTACTAAATTAACTTGCTGTGCTTGAGCTGGTGGAGCAAATGTAAACCACAGTCCACCAATAACTAAGATCAGCGCAAACAATCGACGCATGGAATTGTTTCCTTTTGTTACAAAACAAAAAGTTTATTTTACAAAATGAATCAGTTTGTACAGTATGTTTGCACGCACTTGGAAGCAATCATACTCTCGCGCGCGATCCTAGTAAAGTTAGAGCAAATCAAAGTTTAAGCTACTTAATATAGGGAGTAGGGAGCAGTTATCAGTTATCAGTAACCAGTTGTCAGGGAGACAAGGGAGACAAGGGGGAACTCGGGGCCCCCGCGACCGGAGGGAGTGGGGATTAGGGGGCGAAGGGGGACAAGGGGGACAAGGTTGCTGAGGGAGCAAGACAAGTCGCAGGTCGCAAGTCGCAAGTCGCAATTAATTCACCATACCCCACACCCTACACCCCACACCCTACACCCTACACCCCACACCCTACACCCTACACCCTACACCCCACACATCCCACATCCCACACCCCACACCCCACACC
>NZ_RSCK01000153.1:0-9144 GCF_003991895.1 Chroococcidiopsis cubana SAG 39.79 | reverse complement strand
TTGAGCAACCCCTCAATTCCAATAATAGGACAGATGGAGTACTTCGTCTTTATCGATGTATTGTGGCTGGTTAATTTCAAGCTTGTTGAAACATCACAGCAATCGCAATCGCACTTCTATCCTATTCTAACAATTATCTACAACTGTAGTACTAACCCCAACCCTTTCTTTTCGCTCAAAGAAGCAACTTTTCTAATTGGACTGCGCCGCCGACCGAGTTGCAACGATACAACTTACGAACAGATTCAGCAATGGCTTATTTCTGGGTTGCAATCGGGAATTGGTTCTCAAGTCAACACTGGCTATGGCAGGTTAATTACAGCCGGACAAAAAACCCAGATTGACAAATTTTTTCAGGTTGAATTTAGTTTAGAAGGACAGCTAATTCACGGACGGCAAAAGTTTACTCAATGGAACTGGAAGCACGACAAGCAGAAATGGGAAACGCGAGGACAACCTGATGCAGAGGTACGTCCGGTTGCTTTCAAGTCAATGTTACGTTACTGGTTCCGAGCGTTGGCGCAAGGAGTACTGCTAACTAGTGAAGTCAAGCGTTGGGAAGCAAATTTATTTGGTTCGATTAATCCTCAAACGAGAGGCTGGATCGCCGTACAAATAACAAATGGTAAAATCGTTCAGCCTGAAGCTAGAGCTAACTTTGATGGAAAAAAAGATCCTCGCGGCAAGCAAGCAGGAATTCTCACTCTTAGTTACTCCTCAGAAATACCAGAATCAAGTCGAGATGGGGCAAGAGATCTATTTATCAATCTAACTTGGTTGATGTTCCATCTTGGCGGGATTGGACAAGGGGCGAGGCGACCTTGTTATTCTCGGCAGACACGCGATCGCGCTCCTTGGTGGCGCGGTTCCAGGTTGACTCCAAAAAGAGAAGATGAGTTTTGGAAACTACCAAATACAGTACAGGAGTTTAGACCAAAATTTCGTCAGCGTTTGGAGAGTTTTTATCGCGCTTTGGATAAGCTAACAGGTCGAACGATCGATCCGCGATCGCTCCTAACAATCGGTCAAGTCAGACCGGACACATGGCATGAAGCGATAGATAGTAATTGTCGCATTGTTGTTTGTACTGGGGCATCTAACAACCAAAAGCCCTACGCTCTTTCAGTGTTGCACGATCCTGAACTACAAAGAGGTCGTGATTACGATGGCGATCTTTGTGGCAAAGTTAGACCGAGAGTGAAGCCTTCCCCCGTGTGGGTTGCTGATTTAAAAAATTACCAGGTAGTCACCGTCTTTGGCGCAACGCAAAATCCACGTCAGAAATATTTACAGGAATTGCGCGATCGCACAACTCCACAGAACTACTCTCAAATTTTTCCCCTACCTAACCCAAAATGAAAGCTGTTTTAGTCGCCACAATTGGAACGCGAGATTTAATGTTTCAGGTTTCTTCTGGTTCCTGGTGTAACTTGGGTGACGATCGGATGAAAGATGGAGATAAGTTTGGCGAGCAATTTGAAGTTCTCTCCGATTTATGTCTAGGAAGCAAGACTTATAGACAGTTAACTCAACATCTGTTAGAAAGAATTGAAATTTATCGACAAAGGATTAAACCAGTTATTATAGGTAAACTCATAAATGATAAAGCAGTTGATATAGATAAAATTTATCTGATTGGCACAAATCAAAATCAGGAAGTATCAGAAAGAGAAAAAGATACTCTCTACACTTGTGAGCTAATTAAAAACTGGGTAGAGCATCAGTATCAACACAAAATACCAGTAGAAGTTATTCATTTAGGTATTGATGGTACTAACCCCGCTCATTTCGAGCAAATGTTTGCCTGGTGGAGAAACATCTGGAGAAATCAAATTGAAATCAAAATCAATCAATTAATTTGGGTTTGCCTCAAGGGTGGAGTCGGTCAAACGTCTGAAGCTGCTAGAATATCTGGATTAAGTATGTTTGGCGAACGGATTCAGTACTTTGAATTCAAGTCAAACAACACTGTAGCAAATCGAGCTGGTATTTCCTCAGAATACACAGGACCTTTTTTAGGTACTAATTACCTATGGGATCGTACTCGACAACAAGCCTTAAATCTACTAGAGCGTTATGACTACGCAGCAGTTTTAAAGTTACTGCAACCCTATCATCAACAAGATACTTCTGGATGGAGTGCTACACCAAAATTATTGAAAGCAGGTTTGACTTGGAATCAAGGAGAGTTTGAAACTTTTTTGAATCAAGCAAAAGATGCACTAAGTCGAGAACAGCTATATCAAGGAGCATCTTTCTGGTGGCAAGCTTATGAAGAAGCCTATTTAGCTATTATTAGACTCGAACAAAATAACACTACCGAGGCAATGTTTCACAGTTTTCGAGCTGTAGAGGGATTGCTATATATGTGGGCTAAAGAAATTTTTTCTCAAGCAGTGACCGATCCACCTAATAAGTTTCCTATTTTATCTAAATCTATCATTCACAAATATCCTATACTTAAACAGGAATTTACTGAAAGTAGTGAGATTGAACTCAACTTATGGAGAATGCGACGATTAGTAGAAGCTATTATACCTAAAGTTACTTACGAACAAGATTTCAATGTATTTTGGGATAATGCGAGAATTGCACGCAATAATCTATTTCATCGCATTGATGGTTTAACCGAGAAGCAAGTTTTTCAAGCTTGGGGAGAAGATATTAATAATCGAAAGGCATGGGAAAATCGAATTCTTAGCTGTCTCAATCTCGCGACAGGAAATAATTTTAAATCCTTAGAGAGAGCTAGCCTATTTGCCAGCATACATCAGCGAGTCAAACAAGCGATAGAAAACTACCAACCTATAGCTGTTAAGTAAATTTTAGTTTTAGTATGAAAATTGGTTTTCTGTAAGCCAGTAACTAAAACTCAGGGACAGTCAACTGGCGCTTTTTGCTTGCATAGTTTTGGTAGATGACTATTGCAGAATTACCCACTAAATAAGCCACATCCTTATCCTTTACCCCATTTTCCAAAGCTAGCGTGACGAATGTATGGCGCATGTTGTACTGAGGCAAATACTTTTCAACCTTACCTGCCTTTACTAAAGCTTTGACTACAGGCTGCCAACAGCGGTTCAAAAAATTGTGAGAGTCGATTTTTTGTCCTCGGGGACTACGTAAAACCAAATCATCAGGTGAGAGATCTACAGGTCTAATGCTTTGTAGGAAGGCTTGAAGGCTTGCATTACAAGGAAAAACTCTAGTTTTATGGTTTTTGGTGTCTCCTCGAATACCTGTATCGCTGGGTTCTGCTTCTATAAACTGAATTTTCAGACAATCAGTAGAAACGTGCTTCCATTGAAGTGCGATCGCTTCTTCAGGACGACAACCAGTGATGAAAAGAAACTTTACATAAGGTGCATAGAAACTATGGGGTGTTGAGGTAAATTTTGGCGAGAAGATATTATTCTCAAACGCTGCAATAATCGCTTCTTTTTCCTCTCGGCTGAATGACTCTCTACTCGTATTTCTAACGGTTTTTTTGATATCACCAGCCATATCAACAAAAGAGTTTTCAGGCGTTAAACCTGACTTGACAGCCTATTTAAAACAAGCGTTGAGCTGAACGAGAGTACGCCGCGCTACTTCGCAACTATATTTGCTCAGCAGCCAATCTCTCACCCCTACAGCATCCTTAAGTGTGGCAGGCATGACTCGAAGTCGTTTAGCAATTTTGCCGTAATCCCTTACTAGGGTGCTAGCAGTAACTTGAGAAGACTTATACAGCGTGTACTTTTCCCACAATTCGATAAAAGGAATCTTTGGTGTAATTGGTGTAATTGGTGTAACGGCAGTGGGAGCCGATTGTGGCTTGTATTTGGCTAAGGTAGGGCCAAATTTATCAAAAGCAATGTCGGACTCAATAAGTTTGGCTTTAGCTTCTGCTGCTTTCCGGTTGAGTTTACTATCGGGTAGCCCAAGAGAGATATAGTACCGTTTACCGTTGAAATGAAATCGTAGCTGTAGGCGATCGTTCGAGACAAGGATGGAGACAGAACCCTTGCTATTTCTAGTTCGTATAGCTTGAGCTTGCATCGAATTATTCAGGATAATTCAATGGTGTAATGCCCTATAGCCTAGTTTTATACCAAACTTACACCACTTTTTTGACTCAACTACCCAAAACTTACCCAATCTTTACCGCAGAACAACGGTATTTAGAGGCTTGTAAGGCTTGAATTTCCGATGGCTCAAGGCAGATTTGAACTGCCGACCTTGGGCTTATGAGTCCCCAAACGATAGTTGTCAAACACTATCAAGGTACAGTTTAGAGAGTTTTTCAGAAAATCATGCCTAAAGTTTGACTAAAACAAAGGGAAGATTCCGAATACTCTATGGGTAATGTAAGACTTAATTAGCTGATAGTGACATGGCTGCAAAGTGAGCATGGGTGCTACAGCTATAAGTATTTAAGTGAGCTACATTGCAGCTACGAAAGATTGCCAGTATTGCTAATGTGTTCTCATTATGGTTACTACTAGAAGAATTATATTCTCTTACATTTTATTACACTATCTGACACTAAATATGTGGGAGTCACATCAGCTTACTCAGATCTGGGGAACCCTTAGGTGTCCGGCAATTTTTAAACGTGGTCACAGTAGCCATATTAAATACCACATCCTAAAACTTACATTCTCTTATACTTAAATTTGCACTTAACATCTGGAAGGTGAACTATGCCAATAGAGTTTGACAGAAAGACTATTAAAAAGCTTGGTAGAAAAGCATCCTTGCAACGTATTCAAGAAATAGGGATAGAGGGCAAATTTGCCCATGAGGTTGAGAAAAGAGTTGTAGAAATAACGAAAAAGCCACGTAAACCGCCAGAAAAGTTAAGAACTAAGTTATTAAAAGTACGGCTCACTGAGGTTGAGCTATTGAAAACTCAGTCCTATGCTGACAAGAAGGGGATTACAGTGTCACAGTTAATTTGGGAGTACTTACGGCGCTTGCCTGCCGTTGATTGCATTGCGAAAGCAGCAACAGGCGAGCTAACTACTAAGTAACTACTTTCAGTAAGCGATCGCTCTCGCGTAAGGTGAGTTTTGAGCAAGCAGCAAGCTGAGGGCGATCTTCACTAAAAATTACTCAATTGAGTTCTTGTTATTGATTTTGTATAGTTTCTAAAATTGATTTTACTTCTTTTAAAATCACCTTATCCTTACTAAAACTTTTAATTGTATACAAGGTAACTTAAAGAGTCGCTGTCAATACCTGTAACGGGTTTTTAAATAAACCCGTTACAGGTATTGACAAAGTTGTTACAGGTTTATATACTATTAACTATAAAGTTGTTACAGGTTTAAAATAATAGTGTTTAAAGGTGGTAGGGGTAAAGAAGCACCCTATGGAAAAACTTCCATTGTAAGAATTCCAAGTGCTATTAGAACTCAAGTTGAGGCAATTAGTAGCACATACAGAGAATTAAGAATACTTGAAAAGAGTAATGAGTTACAACAGTTTTTAGATAAGATTGAATCAGCTATAGTTTCAACTGCTTATAAAAGTAGCAATCAATTACCAAATTATGAACAAGCTAAAGAAATAGCTAACAAGTTAGTAGCTCAAAAGAAGTCAGCAAAAGTGACGGTTGAAAAGCTGTTACAGCTTTTATACAGTGTTAGTGATAATGAATAAATAAGTTGAAATTAGTTGCCAGATACTTTGCAACAGAGATCGCACGGCACCTTGATTTGGTATCAGATTATGTAACAGAATTTTTCCAGCGAGTTTCACTCAAAAAAAAACTAATCTAGGGTTAGAGGTGGTCTAGGTGGTCTAGCTACTACTAGAAGCTATACAGAATAAAGGTTTAAGGGCTAGACCACCCCTCTAAAAATAGGTGGTCTAGGGGTGGTCTAGGTGGTCTAGATTTTTCTCAGCTCGTCAAAGCAAAACTAGACCACCCCCCCCCAATTAGACCACCTCTAGACCACGGGGTGGTCTAGCTTGGAAGTCCTAACTCATCTATGTTGTAGCCGATCTAGACCACCTAGACCACCTCTAACCCTACATTTATTATTTTTTTCTGTTTGTACCCATACCCGTTTTTGTTTACCATTAATACTTCTGCGTTCCCGCGTCCATCCCAGTTGCTTGAGAATAGCTCCTACTCGGTTCTCAGTTTCCTTGCCGCGCTTTTCCAAAGCTAGATCGATGCAGTCACGTAGCACTTGCTCGGTTGTGATTATGGTGCAATCAGCGACAAATCTAGCGATCGCCTCCTGCCACGGGTCAACAATCTGATATTCAGAGATCAGATCTGATGACAACTCCTCTTCTTTTTGGGATAACCACCACGGCTCACCAGCTTTATAAAGAGTGACTGCTGCTGCCCAGATGCGATCGCGTTCCTGTTGGAGTTGATGTAGATCTACTCCCTTCTGCACCGGAATCACCCAAAATCGGCGGTTGCCCGTTGAGTCACCCAAAAATTCATCCTGGTTAGTTGTGCCGACAATGATAGAAGGGCGATCAAACGCTTGTACCGATCGCCCGTAGGGTGGACGAATGTAGTCCCGCGAGCAAGTCAGAAATGCTTTGACGCTGGCAAGGTCACGCCGTTTAAATACAGATTCCAGTTCCGCCCATTCAATAAACCAAGTGACGTGCAGCTTGAGTCGCTCATCCTTATCGCTGATATGACCTAGAGAATCGTCAAACCAGTCCTCACCCGCCAAGATTTTAAAAAAGGTAGACTTTCCAACACCCTGCTTGCCTTGAAGAATTAGCGCGGTATCCATCTTGCATCCTGGTTGCATGGCTCTAGCTACTGCTGCAACTAAAGTCTTTTGTAGATAGGTATCGTAAATAGAGTTATTCGTTCCAAAGTAACGATATGCAAGGTTAGCTAAACTGCTAGCATTTCCCCCAAACTGGTCATAAACCCGATTTAAGTATTCCACAACAGGGCTATAAGAGCGCCGCTCTGCTAACTCTGTCACAATGTCTAGGGCATTGGCTCTAGGAATTTGGAGATTAAAATCATTGGCTAGCTGGAGATGAATTCGGTCAGGGTTAAGAGGCTGCCCGTCTAACTCAAGTTGTAACTTTAGGGTGTTGAGCCGTAGCCGCTGCTCTAGTATCACCTGTACTTCTTGAAACTGACGCGCTAGCTTACAGGGTTTCTCCTCATCATCTTCCCTTTGTGCCGAATCTTCAGGCTGCACTGAGAATTCATGCACGTCCTGGCGCTTGTCACCGATCGCCGCCAAAATCTGGTCACGGGTAAGCTTATGATCAGCTACCCAATTGGCAATATCTAACCCGCCATTGTCGTCCACTTGTCTCCACAAAGTAGAATCTGGGTAGGCATAAAGCCATTTGGCATCAGGAAAGTCAAGAGCGATATCCTCGCAGTGTTTTAGCCCTGGAGTATCCCGATCGGGACACAGAACTACATTCGCCCCCACCAGGTCTTCAAGGTAGTTGGGATAGCCGTAATGTCTCCATTTACCAGCGCCGCCAATGCTAGTTGTGGCAGCAATACCCATTCCAAGCAGTAAGTCTACAATTCCCTCACCTTCAACGATTAGAATGGATTGAGCTGTAGCGATCGCCGCTTGGTTGATTGAGTCTTGAATTCGATATAGGTGAATCTGTGGCTTAATTTCATCAGCTAGCCCCTTGACCCATTTCGTACCATTCCAATGAGACTGGTAAAATGACTTTCTACCATCACCCTTATCAATCCGAGTAACTTCAACTAAGGGATTTCTAGCAGAATCATGGTAGATAAATTCCTGTTTAGATTTGGGTCTAACAGGCTTCTCTTTTGACTCACTGGCTGGGAAGTATTGACCCCACATCCCATCCTTAGTAGCTCCCCGATAGACATATCCTGGGATGCCAGCATCATGATCGACGTGAGTATGACAGAAGAATACTCCATCATTCCAACTGCAATCAGCGTCTTTAGTTCTGCTACAAATTGGGCAAGGATTGCGGCGACTGGATCTTTGAAACTTCCCATTTTGACTGGAAGTAAGATTAGATCCCGTTGACCCATTCCATTGTTGGGGATAGAAATACTCAGCAGGACTCATAGCCATCCTCCTCCTGCTGCTTCTTCCAAGGTAGAATTCGAGCAGAATTCTTTTCTGCGGCTCGCTGGAGAGAGTGAGCCTTTTGTTTTTTATGCATTTATCTTCAACTCCTTCAATCCACTTTGAAGTCTGGTTGAGGGCTGCTAGATAAATCAAATCCATGTTCGGCTAAGAATTTGGCGATCGCCATTCTTACAACCGAACTGGCAGAAGTTTGCAGTTGCTCAGCCAACCTCTGCAAGGCTTCATGTTGAGCAGGATGGATTCTGATAGATGACAATGTATTGGAAAAGCGCGACATATACCATACAATTACTACCAATGTTGGTAGTATAAGACAGACATGAAAGTTGGTAAAGCACTACTGCTTGTCATGCAGAGGTGGCAAATTACGAAATACCGTCTTAGCAAGGTTTCAGGTGTTGTAGAAACAACAGTTGGTAAGTTGGTTAACGGAGATCTGGAATCAACTGCTTGGGACAAAGTAGAAAAGCTGGCGAACGGACTTGAAAAGCTTGACCCATTAGCTAAAGCTGCATTTATTGCAGCCTTACAACTTCCTGACAGTACATACCCAAGCCTTTCAGACAACACAATCGATCTTTTCTGGGTGAGGGAATTATCTGAAAATATTGCAGCAGTAATGGCAGTTCTTGACGAATACAAATTACTGGATCGGGAAAATATCAAGAAACTCCAAGCCAAATTAGCCGAGAACGATGCCGAATCAAACGCAATCATGCCTACCACTGTTGAAGATTTTCTGGGCAGCAGAATGGCACAGATACGACGTAAACAGGATGGTTCCACTCAAGATGCCTAGAAGACGTAACCCTAAAGATTGGATCTCTACAACTGCAATGGCTGAAGCTCTCGGCTGCTCTATAGATCATTTGTATCGGTTACGGGACATAGGAGAGTTAAAGAAAGGAACTCACTGGTATTGTCTAAATGAAAAGGCAGCGCGTGCTACATACCGCTGGCACAGGAAGCGAGTAGAGCAAGTTTTGGGAATTAGTGGGACTTTAAAACTTTCTAAGCCCAAAGATAGCCTGACTTGGCTTTGTGAGCGGCAAATACGTTGATGTGG
>NZ_RSCK01000152.1:0-9434 GCF_003991895.1 Chroococcidiopsis cubana SAG 39.79 | reverse complement strand
TTTTAGAGACGATGCAGCGCTCGTTATATTTGACACAGAGACAGATGAGGTACTTAGAAGTTATGGAAAAAGATTATGGCGTAAGTCAATGAAAAACGATTGGCTTATAGATTTTTGATGTAGTTTGTTGTAGAAAGAAAGTAAATATGATAGAAATATTCCCAGCATAAAATACTAATAATTTGACTCGAAGCAGAATGATTTCTGGCTGAAAATATCGCCACTGAAACAGAGTCTTAGGATTCATCAGAGGGAAACAAGATGTTTTTCTCTTGTCGTATTATTCAGCCTACCGTTTTTTGCCATACTACCGATAAACCCATAAATATCTCCGTTGGAGCTGATATCGATGTCAGATTTAGAGAGAAAATAGTGTTCTCTCAATTCATTTCACCTAAGCTGTTTGGATTGCCAAAATGGATGTCTGGCAGACTTGACTCTGGATAAATAGGAGGTGATTGCACTGAAAGCAATACAACTGCTTCATCAGGCGTACTAAAGCCATGACTAGCACCCGCAGGAATATAGATAGTATCTTCAGCTTTAACACCAAAGTTCTTTTCGTTTAACGTCACAATTGCTGTTCCTTCGAGAAGGTAGATGAAGGATTCGGAAGCTGTGTGAGTATGAGGTTTAAGCGTAGCTCCCTTGAGAATTTCTACCCGATTGAATCCAACAGTTGGAAGCTGTTGACGAGATAGCAGCCGAGTAATCGTTGCACCAAAAAGTTCTTCAGACCTAAATTCTGTGAGGTGCTTGATTTCAACTCCGTTTGCTGGATAATCATTGTGTTGTTCTCTGCTATTGTTTTGAGCTTAAACAATATTATTTTTCTGATTCAGAGTGATGAGATGGTTGGTCAACTCGATGAAGGCATGAAGACGACGAGCGAATGTATATATTCTAGGCTCTAGAAGCTACAATCGTATATCTACTACTGAAAATCAGGTGAATTTTTTACAATTGAAAATCTACTTTGTCGATAGATGATTTGATGAACTGTTGGTTATAAAGTCCTATCAATTAACACATCGGCATCTGTCTTCTATCCGCATTTGTGGCTGACTTACTGACAGTTGAGTTCTCGGCACACTGTTCGTGAAAAACTTGACGACAGAACGCCATTGCATACAGTTTGACCAATCGCACCCTCGGTACTCAAACAGCAGAGAATTTGATAACTGAATTTGATAGCATAAGCACAGCCTGTTTGCTGTTACCAATATGTCTATTGCCATCACTGAAGCTATTACGACTCTTGCCGAAGCAGAACGACGATTTGACTTGTCGCGCGCTGAGGACGAGACGTTTTTCTTAGAGTGGCAGGTGAGTTTGCCAGAAGTCTCGGTGTCTGAGCAAACAGCAATCGAGCAACTATGGCGGCGATATCTTTATCAGCGCTCGCTCGGGCAATTGTTAGAAGGAACTGTCACCTTGTTACTAGCATCTCCACTGCTAGCAATTGCGGGTCTGTACGATCCACCGTTTCGAGTGCGTGCGGAAGCATCTGTACAATTGACATTAGATGATGGGGAAGAAATACTGCAAGGGCGAATCGATGTGCTGGTGCTGTTGGAGCAGCTATGGGTAGTGGTGGTGGAGTCAAAGAAAACTGCATTGTCGGTTTGGGCTGCTCTGCCTCAAACGTTGGCTTATCTGATGGCAAACCCTCAGCCTGGGCTACCTAGCTTTGGCATGGTGACTAATGGCGATGAAATTTTTTTCGTGAAGTTGGTTCAACAAGAGCTGCGGCACTACGCTCTTTCGCGCGTATTTGCACCACTAACCTCAAATCGAGAACTCGAGGGCGCTTTGCAAGTTTTAAAACGCTTGAGTCAAGTCATGCGGGAGCTGACAACATAGCCCTCTTTTATCACTCTAAGCAGAAGAAAATATCAGTTGTGAGTTGAGCTGATGCACGATGGGACAAATAAACTAATTCATCCTACCGATGAGTTGCTCAAACCCAAAGTGCAATGAAGCGATAGGAAATACTTCTAACCATCTGTTGAGCCAATTGAAACAAATCAATGGTTGGATGATTAAGCGCAAATAATTGAGCAGATATTTCCAACCGCTTTGATTGTTCCACCAAGAATGCCTCCGCAAACTGTTGATGGGCTATCGGACAAGAGTGATTGAAGGCATCAGCGAACAGACTCACCATCAAAAACGCACTCATCACCATCTCCCACCACTTTTCAATCTGGTCATAGTTGGTCATCCGAAAATCAGCCCATCCTAACTCATTCTTACTTTGTTTTAATCCATACTCGCGCCCTCGTTCTTAACCCGTAGAAGTTGCCAACTTCTCTTGGGGTAATATCTGGATATTTACTCATGACGTACCAAGTAGAGTTCTCAGGTAATTGCTCAATATCTGTAGTAATCTGCCAATACCTAATTTCTCCAGGTTTGCCTGGGATAATTTCTCTAATGAAGCGATTTTCTCTCGTCAGGTCAGAAAATACCCTTTGAAATTTATGCCACTTTAAATATTGAATTCTTTGTCTTGGAAGTATCTCTATGGAATAATTTGAGCGAATTGCCACTATATAGTTTAACCTCAGGTCATCTAATACCGAGATGAAATTTGTACTACTCTCACCATATAAGCTATCTGCCAGTACCAAGTTGAACTTAAAACCCATTGACTCTACTTGTTTTAGCAGTAGTGCTGCTATTTCTGGCGCTTGTTCGATATTGATCTTCTACTTTTAGTCTCTCCCTAGGTTTGTACACTTCAAACAGTAATGGAAATGTCATTCCACAGAAAACACCATACACTGTCACTACCACAATTCCATTCTCGGTTTTTCCCAAGTTTTCGATATACTGCCGTTTCACATAATCTGTTGATGTTCCTTTTTTCTTGTCTCCTGTTTCCAACAATCAACATGATTGATCTTCCTTGTAACACCTGTAATATTAACTCTAATCTTCGATTTCTTCTCTCTTGTGTTTCCCAAGGTGAATGGGTTAAAAAATGATGTAATGGTTGATGGTTCTCTAACCCCGCAATTCTTGCTATTGCAAGCAAGCTTTTCCTTTTTATCTCCGATATCATCCCTACATGCAGGTACTTAAAAGCTTCAAAGCTAAGCAGCTAATATCGGGCGGGACACCCGCCCGATATTAGCTGCTTCCTCAATAGGCGCAAACAGCTTTTCATACCATTGACAGTATTCGTCCACAAATTTTACTGTCGCTGCGGGTGGACGAGGTTCTACCATACTCTGTGTCTTTGTTTGGGTGTTTGCGTCCTATTATGTTACTACCAGAGTGATAAAACAGGGTTAATAACTGTATTTTCCGATGACTGAACGGAGTTGATTCCCAGGGCTATTTCATTCTCTAAGCTTAGAATAGCCCTGCACTTAGCCAATGAAAACTTATCAGGGGCTTTCAAAAACCAAGCTGGCGAAGCGCTATGGCACGTGTGAAACCTCGGCGGCGCTCTTGAAATTGAAAGTGTCTTTGGCATCAGCATTTCGGCAGCTTGCCAGTCACCTTGGAAGCTTTCTGAAAAGATAATATAAAAACATCGTTCAAAAAACGTAGGTGCTGACTGTGCGAAGGCTATTCTCCCCGGCTCAAAAACTTTTGATTTTGCGTCACGCCAATTATCAGTGCGAGATTTGGAAAATTTATTGTTTTAGATGTTAGAAGCCGGAGTCGATCCGCGCGAACTGCCTCTGCCAGCCCGATTTGTAGGCTCAGCAGCTCTTGACACTTCTGCCCCTAGAGAGCGCACTTGTCGTGTATTCCTTTAGTTTGATTTCCCATCACTACCAAAGTATTCTCGGTAGCTACAAATTTTGTCACCCCGTACGTCAAAGGAAACTGCTACTCGATTTTTATAAGGTTCTCCTCGCATCAGTCCTTCATCGCGAAATTCAAATACCACCGTTGTTTCGTTACTCGTAACGCGATCGAGAGTGAGGGTGAGTCCTTGCTCAAACGTCTGGGAAAAATATTCAACAAAAGCGATCGCCCGTGACTTTCCTATATTTAAGCCGTGATATTCTCCCATCGGAAACCAGAAACTAAAATCGTCTGTTAGCATATCGAGAAACTGCTGCCATTCTCCTGTTGCTAGTCCGTGTTGAAAATACTCAAACGCTTGTTGAGCAATTTTTAAGGTACGGTTCATTTCTTGTGTCATCTGATTTTTTATCTGTAGCTTTTATCTATAAGTTTAATTTTGGCTCCTCGCTACTGGAAGCGTAATAAATTATTGCAACCTATGAAAATAATAGCTAAAATCTGACAACCACTTTGCCACAATTTTGTCCATCGAGTAGGTATTTAACGGCAGTAGGAATGGATTCTATACCGTTAAACTGAGTTGGAGCGACAGTAACTTTAAGTTTGCCAAAGTAGAAAAGATTTAATAGGCGAGCGCGTGCTTCAGCAGCATATTTTTGATAGAGAGGCATGAGAAAACCGCGTACAGAAGCAGCTTTCCAAAATAGTTTGTGATAAACACGAGGTTGGGCGATCTCTTCTAAGTTTTTGCCATATTCGGTCATGAAACCAACTATAACTAAGAGCTGATTCGTAAAGAAAATCTGCACTACAGTTGTAGATAGAGTTTAAGGAGCTTGGGCTTGCTTATGGTAGTGATACACTATAGTTGTAGATAGAATGAGGGAGAAGATTAAGCGCATAGGACAAAGGGCTTTCTCCAGAAGTCCACGCACCATTACAGAAACTGGGCTTTCTTGAATAAAGCGCTCAAATACTTGACCTAGTAGCATTCTTTCATTTCATTTTGAGATTTCTTTATCTTTCAACCAAACAGCAAATCTGTACAAAACACAACACCTTGAAAGGGCTAGTCCTAGAAGCGATCTCGTTTGCAGAAGCTAAGATTTAAAGTTAAAAGAAATAGCAAATAAAGACTTTCAAGATTTATTAAATTGGCTTTAGAAATTTTGGGAGGACGAAAGCGCGATCTCTTCTCCTATGTCTTTACTGTCGCCGTAACGAGGCTTTGTCTTTTTTAGAAGCTTTGAGAAACGGGGGTGCAGTTTCTTGCACGGGAGTTAACTGTTCTACAAAACTGAAGACATTGCGTTCGGGTAGAAACTTGACTTTGAGCGTGACAAATGTTGGATGTCCTTGGTCTCCTTCGGCTTTTGGATTGAACCTAAATGGCTTACATGGTGCATCTTTCCACAATAGCGGCAGATGGCTGGCTTTGAGGAACTTCACCTTTTTAGCAGGTTCAGCTTGTTTGATGTAATCCAATCGTTCGGAAGAAAAGTTGCGAAAAATAGAGATGCAGGGGATACGACAGACGGGAATAAACTGCCATAGTCCCGCTAGCTTAAACTCAAAGTCCAGCAGCTCTCTTGAGACTTCCTGTTTTGTCTGCTGCCCTTTATCAAATCCAACGAGTTGAAACGCAATTTCATGCGCTCGCTGTTTGTTAGGGAAATGGATGACTCTGGGGTAAACAATTAATCGTTGGCGAGAATTGCCAGTGGCAGCGACCTCCGCTTTGAGCGCTTCAAACGCTTTCCGCTTTTGGGATATGTAAAAAAGTGGGTAGGTCGAGCCATTGATGATCGCGCTGTGTTTATGAGTTTCCCAATCCAAATGCACCGCTCCTGTGACGATGCCAACAGCTTGAAACATTGCTGTTGACTGTGGCTCTAAATCTACCTCACTGGAGTTTGGGTGTTGTACGCGATCGGATTCGACGGCATTTTGGCTTTGGCTTGGTTCGTCGAGCATAGCAACACTTGACTGCCGATCTAGCTTAGGATGCCATTCTCCTCCAATGTACTCAAATTGCGCGAAAATCTGTTGATGAGCCGAAGCGTATTTCGCCAAAACCGGCTGTTTCCCCTCTAGCCATTTCTCAAGGATTTGGGGGTCGATTCTAAATGCAGCAGCTATTGCTTCTGTAGATGCCATAACCGTGAATTGATGGAGTGCCAATCTCAAACAACACAATTGCCGCTTATGGTAGCACGGCAACTTGAAATACGATCGACTGCGATGAGTGTCATAACTAGCAGATCGATTGCCGCCGGTACAGTAGGCAGTGTCGTCCTACATCCAACTGCCATCATCTAATGACAACGCTGTCATTAAACAAAAAATCTTATTAAGTTTTTTATTAGATCGATCTGGACAAGTTGCTAACCAGAACTCTAGCACCTAAGATGAAAGCCAATAATCGAGCGCCAAAGTCAAACAATGTAGTTAAACACTGAGGATCGGCTAATTACACAAACCTCTAGGAGAAATTTCAAAAGCATGACCAAAATTGTCGCAATCGCCAACCAGAAAGGGGGGGTTGCCAAAACCACAACCACCATCGCCAAGGCATCGTTGATTGGCACTCAAAAAACTTGCCTTGTCGTCGATCTTGATTCTCAAGCCAACCTGACGGACGGGTTAGGAGTGCGAGAAATCAACGACGAGCAACTGACTGCTTCCAATCTCTTTAATCCTCGACAAGACCCAAACTCGATTGTTGTCTCAACACGATGGGGGATCGATTTAATTCCATCGGATATTGGGTTAGCACAAAAGGAAGCCGAATTAATTGCCGAACCGGACTCTCATTTTATTTTAAAAGATCAACTCGGCAAGCTGAGTCAGTACGACTACGTGTTGCTCGATTGTCCTCCATCATTAGGACGACTAACGTACTCTGCTCTGACAGCAGCCGAGTTGATTCTAATTCCAGTTCAATGCCAGTATTTTTCAGCAAAAGGGTATAAACAGCTACTAAATACTATTCAAGCAGTTCAAATGCGTTCTAATCCCTCTCTAGAAATTTTGGGCGTACTTCCTACCATGTCCGATACAACTAATATTAGCAAGGGAGCTTTGATTTCACTGTCAAAGGTGGAAGGAGTTACAGTATTCGCTCCCGTTCCAAAATCGGTGAAGTTTACCGAGTCTCAATTAGCTGGAATTCCAATTGACCGCTACATTCGGGAAAATCACAGTATCAAGGAGAGCGAGGAATTGATCGAGAGACTAATTCTTCCTTATCAAGCTGTGGTAGAGCGATTGTTAGCTTTGGAGATAATCTATGCCTAAAAACAAGTTAGATATGACTAACATGTTAGGAGATCCTAAGACTCTAAAGGTGGTTTCAGCATTAGAGGGAGGGCTAAATGCTAAACAAGATCTAAATCAGGTACTGACGGAAGTTGGTGTCACAACTCGACAGCTTGCTCCCGAAGATCTAATTCCGAGAAAAAAGAACCGTCCCTTAGACGAGGAAAAAGTTGAGTCTTTGATGCGGAGCATTAGAGATATTGGGGTGTTAGAAGATCTAATTGCTAGACCGCATCCGGAAATTTTTGGTAAATATGAATTATTGGGTGGCAATCATCGGCGAGAATCATGCTTGCGTTTGAGGATATTAGCTCCAACCAAAATCGTTCATGTAGACGATCTTCTTGCTGCTAAAATTGCTGGAGCTACAAATGCTCTGCGCAATCAACTAAATGCTTTAGAAGAAGCAGATATGGTAATTGAGGTTTTGTCCTTAGAGCTGAAGATAGCAGAGCCAGATGTAGAGGCTTTATTCTGGCAACACAGTAACAAAACAATCGACCCTAATAGTTTTCAATGGAGGACTATTGAAGCGATCGTACCAACTATAACGGCTGTTGCGATTAGCTCTTTTACTCGGCATTATCTACCGCTGCGAAAGTTACCACAAGACCTTTTAGATTCAGTCCGCTCTGGAAAACTGCACTATACCAAAGCTGAAAAGCTAATTCCACTCAAACATCCGAGATTTGAGTCAGAGCGCAGACTGCTCCTTCAAGAAGCTATTGTACGCAACCTATCTACTACTGAGCTGCTCGAACGTGTGAACCAGCTATTGATTCAAAGTCCATCTATCAAGCAGCAGAAGCCAGAACCACTTCGCAAAATGTTGACCCGAAGGGTGAAGTCAGTTCAACAACAAATCAATCAAATCAAAAACTGGGATAGCGTTAGTCAAAAGGAAGTAGAAAAACTTTTAAATAAACTAGAGTCGAAAATCCAAGAACTCTCAAAAAGACAATCAAATAGTTAACTTAAAAATAATTAATTGTTAGCTTGATTGTAGATGAGTTAGCGTTCAATCAAAATTCGCAAAGTCAATACTGTCAGTAAAATTTTTTCTTCATGCCATCTAAGCGTATCCACGTCAAAGAGTATACAGTCCGCGCCCACGAGCGTACGATTCACACCCGACTGTTCAAATTCATTTGTCAGCAGTGCAGCCAACCTACAGAACGAGAAACTTATGGTTCAAGACCGTTGTATTGTGAGACTTGCCGTCCTCCAGGAACGCGGGCTAGCGAAGATCCAAAGTCCAAAAAAAAGAAACCCAGACCCGTGTTGGTCAAAAGGGAGAAAAGTAAAACAACGGCATAGCATGTGAAAACAACGGTTGACTAGCAAGTGCGGCAATTTTGTTGCTAGTGCGTGCAACCTCAAAGCACGCTTGCGCCTTGTCTGAGAGCCGATTTTTGTGGAAGAGAATGTATGGATAAATGCCGAAAACTGCTCAAACGCCAACATTTGCAAAAGAGGGAAAAAAGCGCTGAGGCACAAAAGTTGGAAGCATCTTCTGAGACATTGCCTAGCCCAGCGAGTGAATCTCCAGCAGAAGCAGTTTGGCAGGCATTCAGAGAGAGAGCAGAAGTGCCAAGCCTGCCAGAGGGTTGGGAAGCAATAGATGTCCAGCCGTTCAACTCAACATCGCTCTCACAGTGGCAGCAAGAGCTGAGGGAGATTGAGTGGGAGATTGAGAACGAAGTTTGGGAGTCTTGTCCCTATGACTAAAGCGGAAGTAGTTCGACTCTTGAGGAAGTCTTAGGACAATCGTGCAAGAAAATTTAAGTTGGAGTCGGTTTCTGCTCCAAGCAGATTTCATCTAGAGCACTCTCCAAAACCGCCCTGAATTTCCTGACTATACACACTGCTGATATGGGGAAGAAATATTCAACAGCCAAACTTCAACCAACGGCATTCCCAAACCTTGTTGTAGTGCCAGCAGAGAAATCACCTCGCCATCGTGCTGCAACAGAAGCGGCGATCGCGTCGCGATTACCCAGCCGCGCAGCTAGAGCGGCACTAGTAAGTACCTAGATACTGGACGAATTCCAGTTGCGAACTCACGGTATTGTACAACCGCAAGTCGGCGGTCACGAGTTTGGCTGGCATGAAAGCTGCAAGCGCCAAATACAGCGCATCATAGACAGTGCGGTCAAAACGACTGGCTAAGCTGTAGGCTTGACGTAGAACGGTTTGTGATTCCACTGTGGGAATCGAGAGCAGTAGTAGATCCTCAATCGTGCCGCTCGCTTCTATTGGAGTAATTAGACTTATATCTTGCACCTGGAAATTTGAATGTCAATTCCATGACTAAGTGCAAGAGGGCGCATTCGTTCAAGGTCAAGTAA
>NZ_RSCK01000151.1:0-9498 GCF_003991895.1 Chroococcidiopsis cubana SAG 39.79 | reverse complement strand
GAGCAACCCCTCAACACTAAGGATAACGAATTGCGATTGGGTTTGTGTTCTTATGGGGGTGTTAAAGCACGGGGATTGAGTACGGATTAAAACAAAGTAAGAATGAGTTGGGATGGGCTGATTTTCGGATGACCAACTATGACCAGATTGAGCGGTGGTGGGAGATAATTTGCAGTGCTTACCTGATGGTGAGTTTGCATTCGGAACAACTACGCTCCTCTCCACCACAATCTCAATCAAGATTGGCTGACCATCCCTGGTGGGATGATGGAAATGGCTGGAAAAACATTCTTAACAATCTCCGATTAATTCTTCAACCTTTTACTTTATTTAACCTGATATATCCTTGGCTAACAGTTTTTTCTATTCCTCAATTATTTAATGGTTTTTCTCAACTCCAATAAGAGTGTTTATAACCTTACAGGTTCAATTTCTATCTTCCTGACTAGCTCTGATTTCTACTTTTCTTCTGCCTAGAGTGATAAAACAGGGATAACAGGGATAAGAATGTAACTCCTGGTTCGTGAAGTAAAGTTTCCCAATCACTATCACAGATTTGGGAAACTCCCTACTACATTTGCCGAGCGCTTATCGCTTCGTCACAAATTTGGGTAGGGGAAACGATTTGTCATTTTGGCGATCGCTACCAGCAAAGTAAGCCCAAGAGCCGATAGCGGCAGCCAAGAGCCAACCGAGGATTAATACTGCTATGGGAAGCGCGATTGAACTATCCATGTCATAACCTCCTGAAATTTGAGATTTGTCAAACTAGTCGTGCGCGCACAGCTCCTTCTTAACAAGGGGATCGAGAAGCGTCAACATTTCTTAAAGTCAACTGCCTAAATGTTACGTATATATGCATGACTCTCAGTCAGCGCGACGGACAAATTGCTGTTTGGGGATCGCCACTAGAGGTTGAGGATTTGGCTCCCCAGTTCCACTTTGAGTCGGAGCCAGCCAACCTAATTATGAGAAACCACAACTAGTCTGAGATTGACTCAGGTACTGTTTTGGACAAATTGCTCCCCTGGTGCTCGCGCTTGACCAATCGCTCTTGCAGCAGAGTGTAGCGTTGAGTATCCTTTACCTGCTTCACTGCTAGACCAATAGCTTTAGATGGACCTATAAGAATTGCTAACTGCTTGGCACGGGTCAGTCCTGTGTATAATAAGTTGCGCGACAGCATCATGTAGTGCTGCATATACAGAGGCAGAACCACCACCGGATACTTGCTACCCTGTGCTTTGTGAATGGTTGTGGCAAACGCTAGGGTAATTTCATTCAAGTCTGCATAATCGTAAGTGACCATTCGCTCTTGATATTGCACCGTCACCTCAGTCTCCTCTAAGTCAATCGCAGTAATGGTTCCCAAGCCGCCATTGAAAACTTCGCCATCGTAATCGTTGACTTGCTGGATGACGCGATCGCCCACTCGTAACAATCGCGCCCGACTTAATCTCAGCCTTACTAGCAGATGGGGGATTAATCAAAGATTGTAAAACACCGTTGAGATTTCGTGTCCCTACTTCTCCCCTGGTCATAAGACATGTTGTGTCTTTCAATAAATGACGCGAATCTCACGGTAGATGCCGTGGACAGAAAGAGTTGGAAGGCTTGCAGCATCAGGACTAGCCCTCTCATATCACTCTAGGTAAGAAAAAATCTTCCTAAAACTTCAGAACATTCGCTGTGTATAACTTTCATGCTTGATTTCCTAACACCTTCTTTCGTTTGTAGCAGCTTTATCACAATCCTTATCTGAAGCAGGTTCCAGACTTTACTATCACTAAAGTGATTAAAGAGGGTTAGAAACCTCTACCAGCAAATTTTAGAAAATTTCATGATGCATGAACGAAATTTGGGTCTTGGCAGCTTTTGGTAATGATTAATCTGAAAAGAGTCCAAGCAATGCGACACCCAACTCTTGTTTCTACAAGAACCGTTCGATTAGGATTTCGTCTACATACTTTCCATTGATCTTGGCTTGTCTGTGGGCTGTTCCAATGATGCGAAACCCTTGGCTAAGATAGGCAGCTAATGAGGCGATGTTGTCTGCACGGACGAATGCAGATAGCTTCTCGTATCCCTTGCCAAGAGCAGCCTCAAACGTCGCTTGAAACAGACTTCTACCAATCCCCTGTCGTCGATAGCACAGCTCGACGTAGGTTCCAATTACTCCGACATGATCGAAAGCACGAGTGTAGGTCGCAAACGGCTCTGTGTTTTGAAACCCCACGACCTTTTGTGTATGCTCACATACCGCTACATGAAAGATCCCCCGTGGGGGAAAGTTCAATATAAACTCCCGTTCCGCCTCTACAGAAAACGGGGTAGACAGCGCTGTGTATACTCCAGCTTTGATGATTGGATTGAGGATACTGACAATCGCCTCAGCGTCCTCAAGTTGAGCTTCTCGAATTAACAAATCCAAGCCACTACCTCCTCATACTATGAAGCATTCTTGTCGATTAACGTGATTCTTAAGCTTTTGTCCGCTGTTCGCAAGGTTCTATTTTACTGAGAAGCCGCTTAGTTCCATGCCCCATTCCTTAAAATCGAGGGGTTTACTACAAGAATTTTTGAGGAAATCTGAATTTGTTCAAAGGAAAACAAGGATGTTGACACTCCATCGGCCTATAAGGGCGAGGATTCTTAAGAGATTTTCACTCTTAAAGGCTGTGCCAAAACAGCCGCTACCCTCTCCGAGTTAAACCCATTGAGGCTACATTTTCTCCCAATATTTGCAGCACCATTCGCGTCAGCCGAAACCAAATGCCCACCACAGCTACGATACAAACCACGTTTGACCCGTCTCCCAGAGAATTTGTATTCTTGAGGGTTGTCAGGGTTGTAGGTAGGTATATCATCTTTATCCAAAAAACTTGCCTTGCTAGTATAAGATTCCTCTTGTTCGAGGTAGTTCAAGCCATACCTTTCGCACAAAGCCTTGAGTTTATTTCTCAAGCTCCAATGCGGGATTTGGACAAAGTTTTGATTGTTTCTGCTACCAATATTAATCTCTTGTTTCCAGCCCTGATTAACGCCAACAATCACAGTTCCGACTTTATGCTCAATGCACCAATTAATAATGTATCGAGCAGTCTTGTTCAGGTAATCCCTGACGCGATTGTTTCGATTGAGCGTCAATCTAGATTGACGCTCAGTAATTCCCTTAATCCCTTGCAAATCTTTGATACTTTGCACTCTTGCGTTTTCCTTGTTGAACCACTGGTTAATAGATTTGAGCGGTTTGCCATCCACAATAAAGGATACCCCAGTAGTGCTAACACAAGTAGCAAGATTGTTGAGTCCCAAGTCGATTGCAATTTGGTCATTTGGGTCTACAGGTTGTGGCTCTGGTTCTGCCTCAATAATATATTCGACTTCAAAAAATCGAGCTTTGTATTTGGGCAGAATGCGAACCTCTTTCAATTCCTTTCCCTCCAGTCGAGCGGGAAACGGGATTTCAAAGAAACCGTCTTTTACTTTGATGCGTGGCATTATCAAAGGAAAGAAACCGTCTTTGGGCAAGTATCCAGGCAACCGGATTTGCTCAAAACGATACAACCCCTGCTTTGCCGCTTTAATCAAGTTAAAAAAGGAGCGGAAAGTAACGATCCACTACTTTCAGCGTTTGTTGTGCAATATCGGTATTGAGAAGCTTGTAGTTCTCGTTTCCTTTGCACTGGTGGTAGTTCGACTCGTAACGCAAGTATCGAGATTCGGCGAAAAAGAACTGTCTGACCGAGTAAAGTCCTACATTATAGAGATTTTTACTCAGTCGGCAAAGTTCTTGCAAAGCCTTGAACTCTCTTACTTCGAGTCCGCGTATCTGATTTTTTTGAGTCAGGTACATGCTACTTTCGCTGAAACTCCAGTACTCTAGCGAAAATTGAGCGAAATGTAAAGCCGTGCTAGAAGCACGGGGTTTCCAACCCATTTTTTCTGATGAACTTAATCTTAAGTATTCTTCAATTCCAGTTGACCTTGAGCAAAAGTCACCTCTTTGTTCAGAGTGATTTTATTCAAAAACATTATTCGACCCCAAATTGGCACTTATTTAAGATGTGTTTGCTCTACATCAATTCACCTTGGCTAGGACACCAATATGTACTAATAAATCAGCCAGTACAGTCATGTGGTGCTTCCTTATGCCACTGTTTCTCACAGCCAGAATGAGTGGGCAAGAGATGATCGTGATGGAAATCGAGAAGTGCATATCAACACAACCAAAGGAATGTGGACAGATGTGAGAAAATTCTTACGTCCATTCAAAGAAATCCACAAAGATTACTTGAGTAGCTATATTGCCATTTTCGAGTTCAAACGAAACTTAAAATGCATCCATTCAGTCTTCATCGTGTCATTAGTCATTTTGCACACTTTTTGTAAATGAGCCAAAAAAATATTATAATAATTAACAAAAAAACAAAAAAGTTTTCTATGACTAAAAAAAGAATTTTGGTGACTGGTGCCAGTGGTTGTATTGGTCATTACATTAGTGAAACATTAATCCAAGAGACAAATCATGAACTGTATCTACTAGTCAGAAATCCCCAAAAACTAAAAATTAATACTCAAGTACGTCTGGGAGTTACCCTTGTTCAAGGGGATATGCAAAAACTTGATGGTTTAGCTGATTTACTACCAACTATTGACCTAGCTGTGTTAACTGCTACTGCATGGGGTGGAGAAGATACTTATGATGTCAATGTATTCAAAACTATAGAGTTACTAGAACTGTTAGATCCAGTTCACTGCGAACAGGTAATTTACTTTTCTACAGCCAGCGTATTAAACTCAAAAAAACAACCCCTCAAAGAAGCTGGAGAACTTGGTACAGATTATATTCGTTCTAAATATGAGTGTTTGGAGCGAGTAGCTAAACTACCTATTGCTGATAAAATAACTAAAGTATTTCCGACTTTTGTTTTGGGAGGCGATCGCAACAAACCATATTCCCATGTCACATCCGGTATCCCTAAAATCGCCAAGTATGTCGACTTAATTCGCCTTTTACAGGCGGATGGCAGCTTTCACTTTATTCATGGGCGAGATATAGCCGCCGTCATCCGATATTTAATTGAAAATCCTCCAAAAGAAGGGGAATCTCGTTCTTTAGTTTTAGGTCAAGATAAAATAACCGTTAACGAAGCAATAGAAGAATTATGCAGCTATTTCGATAAAAAGATTTGGTTCCGTATTCCCCTTTCTATTTTCTTAGCTAATTTATTAATTGCTATCTTCCGAATTCAAATGTCTACTTGGGACAGATTTTGTATGAGCTATCGACATTGTACTTACGAAAAAGTTGTTAATCCCACTATTTTTTGTTTACCTAATTACTGCGCCACGATGAAAGATGTTTTAAAAACTAGTGGCATCAAAAAAGCTGGCTGTGGTTAGAGTCCGATTAGGTATACCTTTGGGCGTTGTTGCCGAGCCACGAGTTGTGACTGGACATTATTGGATATGTCCATCAATCATGAAGCTAACACCTATCTGGGAGGAGTGAATGGCGCAGGGTGGTTTCGCAAGTCATATCACTTGGGCGATTCTCAACTACTCAATTGAGCAGAAATTCGAGCGGCAAATTTAGATGCGTTTGCCCTGCTACCCTACCTCATGCACGGTTCTTAGGGGAGGGGAGAGCGGCGACGCTCAAACCTTACTCAACTAGCCTCCCTCGACTCTAACCACAACCATTTTTCTGATGATGCTAAGCAATTTTCTAGTAAAACAAATCCATTTAATGTCATTTTGGTGCTTCGTTTAGCAGATTCTCTATCTGGTCGAGAAGGCTTTCCAGCTTTTCTCTCCTTTCTTTGCTGGCGATAGAATCGTTTTTCCGAAATTGTGCAAATACCCTTTTCGCTCTTTCGACTAGCTCTTTCTCTCTTCCTATCTCTTGATTTTGCTGTTTTATCGTTCGCACGCGCTGGGTAATTTCAGCAACGGACAATCCTTCGTCTATTGCACTTTGTAGTAGTTCTTGGCGTTTATTGTCGTCAGATATTCGGGCGATCTGGATGGCTTTTGTGTATTCTATCCGACCTGCACGTAAAGCATCTTTCACGTTTTCAGGCAGATTGAGTAGAGGCAGGCGATTCTTGAGAAAAGATTCCCAGTTAAATCCCATTTTCTCAAACAAATGCTTGACTTCCTGCTGCCGCTCGTCAAATATAACGTTATGCTTGCCACTCGTGGCAGCTTTGTTGTTCATGCCGTACAGAAGTGACTTTACACCTGCTGTCTCAATTTTTAGGGTTAGCCCCAAAAGTTGCAAGAGACCTTCGACCTCCTCGATTGGATTGAGATCTGCACGCAATAAATTTTCCATCAACGCAACTTTAAGCGCTTCGTCGTCATTAAAAATTTTGACAATAACCGGCACCTTGGACAATCCTACAAGCGAAGCAGCTCTCAATCGTCGCTCTCCCGCCACTAGTTCGAACTTGTCATCACCTCGCGGTCGAACTATCAAAGGTTCGAGAATCCCTACTTCGCGGACTGAAGCTACCAGCTCATCCATCTGGGACTTGTCAAAATACTTGCGCGGTTGAAGAGTTCCCAGCACAATCGAGCCGATCTCTATCTCCTGAGAACCCAATCGCGATTCTCCAAAAAGAACGTCTAGTCCGCTCGTCCGCATTTGGCGAAATGGTACGGGCGCTTTACTGCCTGTTTTTGTACCAGACATTAGTTTCCTTTCTCCAAGTAAGTAGCAATTTCTATAAAAACTTCGCACGCCGCCTGTCGTGGTTGGTATATTGCCAACGGCTGGTGCTGTTCTGCGGCATCTGCAAAGGCTGTCGCTCGGGGGATGGGCGAAAATACCTTACCGTATGGCGACATCTGCTCTGAGATTGCTGCCAGCGCCCGCTTGTCTTGAGTTGCTGTAGCAGCAAACATCGTCGGTACGAATCCAGCGATTCTTAAAGACTTATTCGCTCGTCCTCGAACTCGCGCGATTGTTTGCAGCAGAAATTCCGTCCCGCAAAAAGCTTTGAAGTGAGTGTGGATCGGAACTAAAACCAAATTCGCCGCCACTAGGCTGACATAACTTAGAAGCCCTAAACTCGGCGGACAGTCCAATAGAATAAAGTCATACTCCTTGTCAATTGGTAACAACGCCTCTCGCAGGCGAATGTCTCGCATGTCAGCGTTTACTAGTTCCAACTCTGCCCCGCTCAATCCTATGTTTGAAGGAACGAAATCCATCCCGTGAACCCCTACGACTCGGTACAGAGGCTCATCGTAAAGTAGGCTCCCATAAAGGGTTTTGTTTTGTTTAAAGTCGGAAGGCTCTGCACCCATGAAGAAAGTTAGCGATGCCTGCGGATCGACATCAACTAGCAACACCCGCTTTTTTTGTACTGTTAATGCATATCCGAGGTTCATCGTCAAGGTTGTTTTTCCTACTCCCCCCGCTTGATTGAATATGGCTATTGCAGTTGCCATTTTTTCACCCCCATATCGTCAAATAAGCTAGAGTCTGTTTTAAAATTAGAGCCATAGATGTATCGAGGCTAAAGTCAGCATTGCGAGGTAGTTTTCAGCTTTTTTCTCGTATCGGGTCGCAATACGGCGAAACTGCTTCAAGCGATTAAAACAGCGCTCGACAACATTTCTAGCGCGGTAAATGGACTTGTCAAACTTACCTCGATGCTTCTCATTATCCTTGCGCGGAATAGTTAGACGGATACCGCGCCGACGCAGGTAGCGACGAATCGCACCACTGCTGTAGCCTTTATCGCCCACAATGCGATGGGGACGAATGCGAGGACGACCACCTGTGGTGCGTTTGACCGCTCCTTGCTCCATCAACTGCTCAAACACCACCGTTTCGTGTCGCTCTCCGACCGTGAGTAAGAAGGTAATCGGCAAGCCATTGCCGTCACAGCGAAGATGAATTTTGGTGCTAAAGCCGCCTTTCGAGCGACCGAGTGCTTCGCGTTGCTGAACTTGTTCAATTTCAGAGAGCAAGCTTTCGGAATCTAGCGCCCCCTTTTTGCACCCGCCGAGTGTTGGTGAGCGCGAATCACACTGCCATCAATGTGATGAACTTCCCAGTTCAATTTGCCGTTGGCATCGGCTTGTTGCTGTAACGTTTGGAGAATTCGATCCCAAATGCCACTGCGTCGCCAACGGTAGAACCGTCCAGATACCGTTTCCCACGCTCCATATCGCGCTGGCAGGTCGCGCCACGGTGCGCCTGTTCTAAGAATCCAGAGAATGCCATTAATCGTGGTGCGATGGTCGTTATTCGGACGACCCACACTCGGTTTCTGAGCAGGCAGCAAAGCTTGAAGTCGCTGCCATTGTGCGTTGGTTAAATTCCCGCGTTGAGGAGGAGGTAAAATCATCAACAGATGCTGAGTTCGGCTTCCCTAACATTTCCAATACTCCCATAAAACTTTAAAACAGTCCTTGGAGAATCAATGACACAAAGCTTTCGCCCAATTCCTAACAAGTCGAAAAGCAGTCTCATCGAAGTTGCCTCAAATATCTGGACGCTCGAGGCAAAAGAGCAGGTCTGCTACCGTCCCCCAATGCAGCCCCGCTATCCCTACACGCATCGCGCCGTCGTCATTCGCCTCAACGACAATAGCCTTTTCATCATTTCTCCAATTCGGCTGACTTCAGATCTCCGTGCTGAAATTGATGCACTTGGAGCTGTGAAATACCTCGTATCTCCCAATCACTTACACCATCTACACCTCGGAGACTGGAGCCAAGCATACCCAGATGCAAAAATCTACGCATCGCCCCGACTTGCTCCAAAGCGGAAAGACTTAAGGTTCTACAAAACGTTGTCTACCAATACCCCTGAACCTGAATGGTCAGGTCAGATTGACCAGTGCATTTTTGGTTCAGGGAATGGATGGATTGATGAGATTGTCTTTTTTCATCGCGCATCACGCACTGTCATCTTTACCGATCTGGTGATGGACTTTGACCCAGCCATACTTTCGTCAATTGCGCGTGTGACCACTAGGTGGAATCAGATGTATCAACACACTCCGCGTGGTGTACAACTCGGACACATCTTTGATAGAGCAACGCTGCGTGACTCCCTTGAGATGATCCGGAGTTGGGAGGCTGAACACGCGCTCGTGGCTCATAGCCCCTGGTTGTGTGTCGATGGCAGAAAACAGGTTGCAGCTTTCTTGAATTCCGCTTTTGACTGGCTCACTCCGCAGTCTACAATTGTTGAAGCTGTGATGGGTGTAGGACGGCTCTTAGCGCTCCTGTTGGTTGTCCTGCCGATCCACGCACTGCTCGTCCTTACCGTTGATGGAGTCTATGAACGTTTTGTAAAACGAGGTAAGGCAAATAGTTCTTTCTCGGATATTTGATTTACCTAGCCACAACCACGCTAAACGGGTGAGGTAGAACCGCAGAGTTTTAAAACACGCCCTAGTACTACAGTTGTAGATAATTGTTAGAATAGGATAGAAGTGCGATTGCGATTGCTGTGATGTTTCAACAAGCTTT
>NZ_RSCK01000150.1:0-9878 GCF_003991895.1 Chroococcidiopsis cubana SAG 39.79 | reverse complement strand
ACTGCATATTTGTTAAGCATAATTGTATAAAATGAGGAAAAGAATAGTTGGATAAATCACCTCCACTACCTGTTAACCACACTGCCCAGAAGCAATAAACTTGAAGCGGGACTGCTCCTGAGTAAGCCACGCTCGATCGCTACACGCGCACAACTGACCGGGTATACGCTTTTTGTGGGGGCGTTCGACTATACATAAGAGCAATCGATTCAAAACCTGCGACTCGACACCGTGCAAGAAATCGCTCAAAACTTGTCTCTATCTACCCCTCCTCATCTCTTATCCCTAGCCCAGCGTCCTTAACACATATATGAGCAATGCCACAGTTTCCGCCCTTGACTGCCTGTCGAGCCAGCTATTTGATCGTGAAGCGGGAGGAGAATCGAGAGCGTGAAGACACCGAACTGTTGAGGCAGCTAGTAGCACAACACCCAAACTTAGCAATCGCAGTTGAGTTAGCAGATAAGTTCTTACGACTACTGCGTCAGCAACAGGGTGAGGCGTTTGAAGCTTGGTTGATCAAAGCGATGAAAAGTTCATTCAAGCCCTTTCAAACGTTTGCAGAAGGTCTTTTTAATGACTATGCTGCTGTCAAGGCAAGCATGATGTCAAATGTAAGTAATGATCCCGTGGAAGGGTTGAATAATCAATTGAAGATGTTGAAGCGGCAAATGTATGGACGAGCTGGATTAGAATTAGGGTTTGTCAAATGGATTGTGTCAAGGGAAAAAGTTAGGAAGGAAAGCGATCGCTAAACTCAATAGCGAAGCGATTTAAAGCAGGCTTCCAATCTCGAATTGGCATTGTCCATTTTTTAGCAATGTTCTGAATCGCCAGGTAAATCACCTTGAGAGCAGACTCATCAGTTGGGAAAGCTCGATGAGTCTTCATTACTTTTCTCAGGGTCATATTCATTGACTCAATAGCATTGGTTGTATAGATAGCTTTGCAAATTTCTGGCGGGAATGCGAACAAGGGGATAATGCGTTGCCAATGGGTCAGCCAGGCTCTACTAATTGTGGGAGATTGCTTGTCCCATTGTTCGGCAAAATTGACTAGCTGCTGCTCGGCTTCGGCTTCGGTTGTGGCAGTGTAGATCGGTCTGAGGTCGGCAGCCACAGCTTTACGGTCTTTGTAGGATACGTAACTCAGGGAATTTCTTACCATGTGGACAATGCATAATTGTACTTGAGTTTTGGGAAATACAGCTTCAATCGCATCAGGAAAACCTGTCAGTCCATCGATACAGGCAATGAAGATATCTTTGAGTCCCCGATTCTGTAACTCTGTCAGCACCTGTAACCAAAACTTGGCAGATTCATTCTGGGTCATCCACATCCCTAGCAGTTCTTTCGTGCCCGATAAATTTACCCCTAGTGCTAGATGGATGGCTTTGTTAATCACCCGCCCGTCTTGCCTGACTTTGACCACGATGGCATCAAAATAAACAATCGGATAAACTGGGTCAATCACCCGATTCTGCCAGATTTTCCGCTCCTCTTCCACTGCATCAGTGACATTGGAGATCAATCCAGGCGACACTTCTACTCCATATAGCTCTTGCAGTTGCGCCTGGATGTCACGAGTGCTCATGCCCCGTGCATACAATGACAGAATCTTGTCATCGAACCCATCAAAGCGAGTCCGTCCCTTCTTAACAATGATTGGTTCAAACTCACTATTGCGATCTCTTGGAACGCTGATTTCTGCCTCACCAAACTCGCCTTTAATCGTTTTCCTGCTGTGCCCGTTGCGACGATTGCGGATAGCCTTACCTTCAGTTGCAGGCTCCAACCGTTGCTCCTCCAGGTGCGTTTTCATTTCTGCATTCAAGCACCGCTCTACTAGCGCAGCTGTCAGTTGTTTGAGAATCCCACCTTCACCCAGTAAGTCTCCTGGGTTTTCATAGCCCTTAAGCAGTTCATCGAGTAATTCCGGTCGAAAGGTCATAATTGTTGTGTCTTTGGTTTAATAATTCATTAGATCTCATCTGTGACCTTTGACACAAATTATTTTACACACCCTAGAATTACTCAGCAGACGCTTTATCCTAGCTTCATAGGCAGCGTCCAAGAATCATCAGATCCTCACGTCATCACTGGATCACCAAAAGCGATACTGGTGGCGAAATATTGCTTAACAAATAACTCGGCTCTATCAAGCTCTATTTAGGATATGGAAGATGATCGATTCGAGGTTGGGTTAGATGTCCTTACATCCGCAATCTAACTATGCTGTACCAGCACAAACGGCTCAAGTTGCCAGAGCTATTTTTCCGAAAGGCAACCTTTGCATCACGATGGCAGATTGCCTTAGCTCCTTTCTCTGTGACGAAGACTTTAGCGCCTTGTTTTCCAGCCAAGGACAACCAGGAGTTTCTCCGCTACGATTGGCTTTAGTGACGATTTTGCAGTATGTTGAGGGACTTACAGATCGTCAAGCTGCCGATGCCGTCCGAAGTCGAATTGATTGGAAGTACTTACTGTGTTTAGAGTTGATAGATACTGGATTTGACCACACGGTTCTGAGCGAATTTCGGACTCGTTTAATTACAGAACACGCTGAAAGTTTAGTATTTGAAAAACTGTTGATTTTCTGCCAACAGCAAGAATGGCTCCAAGCTCGCGGTCGTCAACGCACTGACTCCACCCATGTTCTAGCAAGCATTCGTGCCGTGACGCGACTGGAATGTGCCGGAGAAACGCTGCGGGCTGCGTTGAATGCACTTGCAGTTGTTGTACCTGAGTGGTTACAAGTTCAGAGCCAGCCAGAATGGGTAGAGCGCTATAGTGAGCGGATTGAAGACTATCACCTACCTGTGTCAAAAGCGGAGCGAGAACAACAAGCCCAAGTGTATGGCGAAGATGGAAAACGACTGCTCGATGCGATCTTTGATGGTCACAGTCCAGAATGGTTACGGCAGGTTCCAGCCGTCGAAACGCTACGACGAGTATGGGTGCAGCAATACTATGTGTGCGATCGCAAGATTTATTGGCGAACAGAGCAAGGAATACCGCCAGCTACATTAATGATTAGTTCACCCTACGATCTCGATGCTCATTATTCAAAAAAGAATACAACATCATGGGTAGGATACAAAGTTCATTTGAGTGAAACTTGCGAACCTAATTCCTTACATCTGATTACAAATGTTGAAACGACAGCGGCACCTATCGCCGATGGTGATGTGACTGAATCCATTCATACATCGCTTGCCAAGAAGGATTTGCTTCCCAGTAAGCATATCGTTGATACAGGGTATCTAGATGCACAGTTGTTAGTAACTACTCAACAACAGCATCAGGTCCAATTGCTGGGTCCGACCCGTTCAGACCTACGCTGGCAATCCAAAGCAGGTAATGGATTTGCAGCGAGCGATTTCAAAGTTGATTGGCAACAACAGGTTGCCATTTGCCCCGAAGGTAAGACGAGTGCGTCTTGGACACCTGCAATTGATGGTCGAAACAATCAGGTGATTAAAATTAAGTTTGCACGACCTGACTGCGCCAATTGTCCCAGCCTGCATCTGTGTACTCGTACCAAAGAAAAGCGACGGCTCATTACACTTCGTCCAGAAGCACAGTACAAAGCATTGCAAGCCGCACGAAAACAAGCAATGACCGACGACTATAAAGCAGACTATCGGCGACGGGCTGGAATTGAAGGAACGCTCTCTGAAGGCATTCGCGCTCATGGACTCCGCCATGCCCGGTATATTGGATTAGCTAAAACTCATCTGCAACACTTGATGACCGCAACTGCTATTAACTTCAAGCGCATCTTTTACTGGATATCGGGAGTACCACAAATGACTACACGAACTTCACAATTTGCAAAGCTGATGGCTTAGACCGAAAATTAAGCAATATTTCGCCACCAGTATCAAAAGCTCGGAAGAGCCCAAGATAGTTGACATTTCATAATCAGTCCTATTGTGACTATCGCAACGCTATTCTCAGACAACACATCGAATAACAACCGATCAAAAAATTACAACAACGGGTCGAGTACTTGAATTATCCAAGTTTAACTTGTTCCCCTTGCTATCGCTCAATCACCCACTTAGTCAGCATTTTTTAAAGAAAGTTTAGTACCACACGCTGTGAAAGATTACAGAATAGTAACTCTCCGTGGCAAGTAATCGAATTAACGTGAGTTCGACGGTGGGAGATGAGCCAAAAAGGAAAAAGAGACCTATGCTCAAAATACACAGTGATAGGTCTCCATGATGAATAGCACCATTGTATCCCGCCTAGATGTGACGCAAATTTTTTGTGAGGTAGACGACTTCTATCAAAGCTTTGAACGACATTGGCAGCAACAACCTCTGTTGACAGCAAGTTGTGGGGAACGGTTGTGTCGCTCTCGATTAAGCTTAAGTGAGGTGATGACAATTGTGATTGCTTTTCATGGCTCTGGCTTATCGTACATTCAAGGAATTCTACACGCTACAAGTCTTGCCAGACTGGCGTAAAGCTTTTCCTCATCTAGTTAGATATACTCGTTTTGTTGAATTGATGCCTTGGTCGTTGATGTTGTTGTGCTGCTTTGTGCAGACTCGTAAGGGAGACGTTACTGGCATTTCATTCATTGATTCAACTCCAATTGAGGTGTGTCATCCAAAACGTTCTAAGAGCCACCGTGTATTTGAAGGCTTGGTGGGTTGGAGCAAAAATTCGGTCGGTTGGCACTATGGGTTTAAGCTGCACTTGATTATCAACGACCGAGGTGAGTTGCTGGCTTTTAAGCTGACTCCTGGCAATGTAGATGACCGCAAACCTGTACCTGATTTAACTCAAGACTTAATTGGGAAGTTATTTGGCGATCGGGGTTACATATCTCAAGAACTGTTTGAAAAACTCTATCAGCAAGGGTTAGAGTTAATTACACGACACAAAAAAAAGATGAAGCAACAGATGGTCAAGTTAATTGACAAGATTCTCTTGCGTAAACGAGCCTTAATTGAAACGGTCAACGATCAACTCAAAAATATTTCTCAAATCGAGCATTCCCGACACAGAAGCATCTGGAATTTCCTGGTCAATTTGTTGGCTGGATTGACAGCTTATACTTATTTGCCCCAAAAACCCTTGCTTGATTTAGACTTCAAAGGCTTACCTGCTCTCCCTCCGGCTGTTTTTTAATTTCGTCGAACTCACGTCGAATTACGTGCGTTCGATTTAGTGCTTAGAGTTGGAAACAAGATTAGTATGTTATTTCAAAGCGACAGCATCTACTAACTCTAAATCTTGAAACAGGGCGGTACTGAGATAGCGTTCGCCAAAGCTAGGCTGTACGATCGCAATCAGTTTAAGAGCATTTTCAGACCGCTTTGCTACCCTAATTGCTGCATATAGAGCTGCACCAGCAGAAATACCAGATAGCAATCCCTCTTCTCTTGCCAAGCGACGGCTGTAGGCGATCGCCTCTTCATCTGACACTTGAATCACCTCATCAACTAGTTCGGCTCGGTAAACTGCTGGGATAAATCCCGCTCCAATCCCCTGAATTTTATGAGGTCCAGGTTCACCACCTGCAAGGACTGGGCTGCTAGTTGGCTCCACCGCGATCGCTTGAAAACTCGGTTTTCTATTTTTGATAACCTCTGCTACACCTGTAATCGTGCCACCTGTACCCACTCCGGCAATTAGGATATCTACCTGACCATCTGTATCTGCCCAGATTTCCTCAGCCGTAGTTTCTCGATGCACTTGAGGGTTGGCGGGGTTGCGAAATTGTTGCAAGATGTATGCACCAGGCGTTTGCTTGACGATTTCCTCAGCACGAGCGATCGCGCCTCGCATTCCTTGATACCCTGGTGTCAACTCTAGCTGAGCGCCATAAGCTTTAAGCATATTACGCCGCTCTATACTCATCGTGTCGGGCATAGTCAGAATTAACTGGTAGCCCTTAGCTGCTGCCACCATTGCCAACGCAATACCCGTGTTACCAGAAGTTGGTTCCACCAGAATCGTCTTACCAGGATGAATCAAACTTGCTGCTTCTGCTGCTTCTACCATACTCAAACCAATTCGGTCTTTAACCGAGGATGCTGGGTTCATGCTTTCTAGCTTCACCACAATTCGCGCCAACGCCCCTTCTGCTTGAGGAATTTTATTCAACTGCACTAAAGGAGTCCGTCCGATTAACTCTGTAATGTCTTTTGCAATTCGCATGGCAGTTCCTCAATTAGATGTAATACATTGGGTTGGTTTGTTTGAGTGCATCTCTTTGCTGGCATAAGTCTTGGAGCGTATAGCTGCTCAAAACTTTGTGTGAAGCAAGATTCGCTTGTTGCCAGATTTCACATAGCAAATTCTTTTCTACAGTCTGCTCGGCAGAGTACTCTCTTTCTCGACGATCCCCTTCCATCAGATTTACCACTTCCAACAACGTCACCTGCCAGGGTTCTCGAACCAGCGAGTAACCTCCTTTCGCACCCCGATGACTTTTAATCAAGCCACCACGCCGCAGGTCAGTCAGAATTTGCTCTAAATAGCGTTCGGGTATGGGCTGCTTGGCAGTCATTTCGCTCATAGTTAAAGGGGACTTTCGATCTAGGTGAGTTGCTAGTTCTAATAGTGCTAGCAGGGCATATTCAACTTTTGGAGCCAGCTCTGGGACAGGATATTGGCGACCGTTGAAGTTTAAATTCATCATACTACGATTGATCGACAAGATTATCGTGCTTTTATATCGGCTTTAGCTCGATCGCAGCTAATGGTGTGATAATATCTCATTGAAGCTAAAAATACTATATTTCGATTGAGTCACCGTACTTTAACAAGTAATACCATATTTGAACGAGTCAAGGATTTAGAAAAGCAGGTGGAGCAACTGCAAACGCGATCGCCCGTTTTCGCTAACAACTCGGGTAATCCAAACATTAACAGCATCAAGAGGGATAGCAGCTCAGCGATCGAAGACTTTCTTGATGGTGCTGGAATTTAGTACCTTATTTGAAAAATATGACTCTCTCCTCACCTGCATCAAGTTACTTAGTTAGAAGAACCAGGCAACATTTTGCTCGTCGCACCGAGTTACCGTACAAGCACAACAGCTTTTGGGAGATTGAAACTGGTGTCGTGCGAACTTTGACCTGGCTTGAAGATGGTAAGGCGGTGGTTTTGGGACTGTGGGGAGCGGGAGATATTGTCGGTAAAGGTTTATCCCACGTCGATCCCTATCAGATTGAGTGTTTGACAAAAGTTGAAGCAGTATCAATATCTCTGGAAGAAAGCGATCGCCTGAGTGAGGTTCTGCTTGCCCATCTTCAACAAGCTGAAGAACTGATGGTAATTCGGAGCTACAAAGCGATGGACATGATGCTGCTGAGATTGTTGAGCTGGTTATCGCAAAAGTTTGGTCGTGAAATCGAGCAGGGACGTTTAATCGATCTGCGCCTGACCCATCAGGATCTTGCCGAACTGCTGGGTTCAACTCGCGTCACAGTCACTCGGATCTTGAGGCAGCTTGAGCAACAGGGTTTGATTCAGCGTCTTCCACTGCATCGAATCTTGCTGCGAGAAGAAGAAATTTGGCACTATGAAATTTAGAGCCAACTAATTCGATAGACGAAACAAAGGGCGCAGGCGAATCCCGATCGCAGTACCTAGCAAAGCAGAGGCAATCCAGACCCAACCATGCAAGCTAGTTGAGGCGATGCCACCAAAGAAGGCACTGACATTACAGCCGAAGGCAATGAATGCGCCGTAACCCATGATTAAACCGCCCAACCCAGTTGCAGCTAATGCAGACCAGGAGAATTGAGCTTTTGGTACTAATCGACCTGCCAAACCAGCTGCTAACACAGCTCCTAAGATTATGCCGAAATTCATCACCGAACTCACGTCAGCAAATATGCTTTGACTGAGAGCTTGCTGTCCTGCTCCATTGCTCCAGAAAGGACTAGTACCAGGATTCCAACCCAGAGCTGAAGCAAGTTGAGCCGACCACACGGCAAATCCCCATGTAACTCGCCACGGCTGACCTGAAAGCAGCAGTGTCAACCAGTTGAGAACTGCCAAAGCCACAGCACCCATCAGCAGCGACCAGGGACCGTAAATAAGGGAGTTGGTAGGGGCGCACAGCTGTGCGCCCGTACAGGGTCGGGAGTCAGGAGAATTTTGGATTTTAGATTTTGGATTTTGGATTGAAGAATTTAACTTTTGACTTTCGACTTTTGACTTTTGACTTTCCTCTTCCCCTCGTCCTCTGCTGCTCCACCACCAGAGGCAGCCTGCTAGGAGTAAAAATAGCACTAGCTGCAAGCATACAGCTCCCACCCAGCCCCAGGTTTGACCGAGAGAAACTGCTGGAGTTGCTGGTAATCCTGCCCAAAGTTGTCGCGTCAAACTTGCCCAGAATGCACCGACACAAAAGGTAATCAAGGTGAGTAGCATGGAGAGGCTACCACTACCAATAGTGTAGAGAGTACCACAGCCACAGCCCCCGCCCAATTGCATTCCAATTCCAAATAAAAAAGCACCGATCGCACCCTGAATTCCGACAGGTGCAACAGCTCCTTGCACTTCCTGACCAAACACCGCTCCGGTTGCTAATACGGGCACAAATAGTACTGTCGCGATCGCCAGCATCGCTAACTGGGCATACATCCCCCTCACATCTCGACTCACAAAAAGTTTGCGATAAGCAGATGCGAAGCCGAAGCGGGAGTGGTAAAGACTGATACCTAACAAGCCGCCCACGAGAAACAAAATACTCTGCCGCCAACCATAGGCACTCAAGGCAACAGCCCCAGTTGCAAATAATACTAAGGCGATCGCCACCACTTGTTTTTGTGGCTGAGGACGAGCAGTAAGTAGTTGAGATGAGATCATTAGCCGCGATTCTCCGATGCCGGTGGCGGAGTTTTAGGCGGAGTTCTGGTACAACTAACTAGATTTCCTTCATCAAGGCTGGTTGTCGTGGCGATCGCTGTTCCGAAGCTGAATAAAAAACTGGCTGTCAGTAAGGCGATAAATTTCATCAGTTAATTCCTCTATGCTCGAATTATGCTGCTTGCTCTGCTCCTGTTGCTACAGGCAGATCGGTTGTACTGTACTCAGTCCAAGAACCTTCATAGATTCTGACCTTGGGATAATTTAACAGGTGTTTCAATACCACATATTGTAAGGTTGCTTCCCGCCCAGTGCTGCAAGTCACGATAATCTCGCTTTTTGGATCGATCTTTCTCGCAGCCAAAAGCTGCTTAATTTCAGCCAAAGGCTTGAGTTTGTGAGGATTGTTGGCATCAGTAAAAGTAGGCCAAGGAATGTTTCGCGCACCTGGGATATGTCCGTTGCGAACCCAGATATTTTCTTCACCTCGAAAGAGTTTTTCCGGTCTGGGGTCGATGAAAGTGACTCCTGGTTTGCCAATTAAGTTTTTTACCTCATCCAGCGTCACTCGCACAGATGGTTTATCCCGCACCGTAAACTTTCCTGGTGTATATCTGGGGAACTCTTTAGCTACGGGTTGAGAAGCCTGATAACCTGTATACCCACCATCAAGTATGGCAATATCGCGCACTCCCGATCGCTCTAACAAATAAGCCACCATTGTTGCACCCAAGACATCTTTATCGTCTGAGTAGACCAGAACGCGGCTGTTGTTGGTTACTCCAGAGGCAGTGAAGATCTGCTCCAGTTTTTGTTCATTCCAGTACTGCACGGGGAGAAATCCATTCGGACCTCGAAAGGCAGTGTCGGCAATATTGACGGCGTTAGGAACGTGTCCGGCAATATAGTCTAAGGGAACGTTACGCACATCCAAAATCCGCAGGTTTGGATCTTTAGCGTTAGTACTACAGTTGTAGATAATTGTTAGAATAGGATAGAAGTGCGATTGCGATTGCTGTGATGTTTCAACAAGCTTTA
>NZ_RSCK01000149.1:0-10124 GCF_003991895.1 Chroococcidiopsis cubana SAG 39.79 | reverse complement strand
GCCGTCTTTAGATATCCATCCTCATGGCTTGCCAGCTCTACCTCCTACTATTTTTTGAGCCGTCGAACTCACGTTGTTAAGGGGGGTTGGGGGGATCTTCCGTGGCGCAGTCCGATCAAAATGGTATCACCAGTCACCAGTAGACCTCCTGCGTGAATACTTGAATTGTCATCCACACGCGAAGCGAAACATCTGGGAGATTATTCACTACACTGCGTTGCGTACCCTTCGGGAAGGCTTCGCCAACAGAATGACATCCATGATTTTTTGATTCATGCAGGAGGTCTAGTCACTAGTCACTGTTGTTCCATCCACTCAATACCTTCTTTGACTTTATGCCGCATTGTTGCTGCATCTGCATGATAGCGGCGACCGTGACCGGGTAATACCCATTCAAAAGAGTAATCTAACAAGCGATAGGTAGACTTAATCAGTTCTGACCAAGAATACCAGCAGACACCTGGAAAACCTGCTAATATTTGGTCGGCATCATCCCAAGCGATATGATCGCCTGTAAATAGAAACTTGTCTTTGTAGAGTAAAACTGTATGCCCTTTGGTATGACCAGGAACGGGAATAACTAACAAATCGGGCGCTAATCGATCGGGTTCTGTACCAGCAATCTTAATTTCTACGTTGCGCGTACTGCTGGAAATTTCGTCTGTATGAATAACGCGATCGCAACCAAAACGATCGTGATATTTTTGATGATCGGCAACATCATCGCGGTGGGTGAGATAGATATACCGAATTCCCCCCATTTCTTCGATTCGTTTTACCAACGGCGGCGTAAAACGGGGCGAATCTACTAATACGTTGCCCTCTGGACGCACAATCAAATAACTCGCTGCCCCATAGGAATTTTCAGCATGATAGCCGCAGTGATAGACATTTTCAGCTACTAAAATTGGAAAACTTTCTTGTGCAGATTTGATATCTTTTGGCTTTTCTACCGTACCAATTGAACTGGTAGGACAAGCAAGTAAAGCTTGTAGCGCCTTCAGTCTTTCTGTTTCATTTGTTGGTTGATGGAAAACAATCGATTGTTCGCCAGTACGGTTAAATACTTCTGGAGTCATCCAACGACAAGTATCGCAATCAATACAGGTGGTATCGACGTAAAAATCCCCATCTGTATTTTGAGGGCGACGCAAGTTTATATGAGCCATATCAAACCTCTTTACCCATAGCCCAATTCCTAGCTAGGTCATGGCGGTTAATTACATCATAGTCATTATGAGTATGAATTAACATTAAATCTCTTGCAAAAGCCCCTCATAATCTGCGCTTATCTGCGTTTATCTACGTTCTTATCTGCGTTTGAATTTACAAAACACTTACTTTTGCAAGAAGTCTATTGATTTGTAGGGGCGCACAGCTGTGCGCCCTTACGAATTGATTGCGCCCCAATACATCGCAGGTTTTGATTCGATCCCCCCTAGCCCCCCTTAAAAAGGGGGGAATCATAGCCCCCTTTTTAAGGGGGTTGGGGAGATCTCCAAGGACTATGCGCTCTAACCGAGAAGTATTGGATTGCGCCTTACAAATTGATTGTGCCTTTACGAATCGATCGCGATCGCGGAAAATTGCTACTAACTCACCAAATCAGGAAACACCTGCTGCACGGCGGGATGGACTAGGCGATGATTTTGCACGTTAACACCAGCCGCTAAGAAAGGATTAACTTCCACAGCTTTCAGACCCAAATTTGCCAATTGCAACACGTATGGTAGGGTACTGTTATTTAATGCCTGAGTTGCCGTCCAAGGGACAGCCCCAGGCATGTTAGGAACACCATAGTGGACGACTCCCTCTTCTACATAAACTGGGTTGGTGTGAGAAGTTGGGCGTAAGGTTTCAATACAACCGCCTTGATCGACAGCAACATCTACAATCACCGCACCAGGATGCATTTGTTTGACTAAGTTGCGCGAGACGAGAATTGGCGCTTTACGTCCAGGGACTAAGACAGCACCGATGAGTAAGTCAGCTTGAGAGACAACAGCTTCAATCTGAGCGGAATTACTGTAAAGCAGCTCTACTCTAGAACCAAATATAGTTTCTAAGTAGGATAGGCGATCGACGTTGACATCTAAAATTTGTACGGCTGCACCCATTCCAACGGCAATTCGCGCCGCTTCCGTACCGACAACACCACCACCCAAAATGACAACTTTACCAGGTCTTACGCCTGGTACGCCGCCTAAAAGAACGCCCCGTCCCCCCTGCTGGCGTTCGAGAAACCGAGCGCCAAACTGCACCGAGAGACGACCTGCAATAATACTCATGGGAGTGAGTAAAGGCAGTTTGTTGTTACCAGGTTGTTCTACAGTTTCGTATGCGATCGCCGTTACGCCACAATCAATTAAATGTTCGGTCAAAGCGCGATCGGCTGCTAGATGCAAGTAGGTAAATAATAATTGCTCTTTTTGCAAAAATTTATATTCCGGCTGGAGTGGTTCTTTCACCTTCACCACTAATTCTCGATTCCATGCAGCTTCTGGAGTGGAAACGATCTGCGCTCCGGCGAGCTTATAGTCTGTATCGGTAAAGCCAGCCCCCGTTCCAGCTTCAGTTTCAACAAAGATAGCGTGACCGTTTTCGTGCAGTACTCGCACGCTAGAAGGACTTAAACCCACCCGAAATTCTTGGTCTTTTGTTTCTTTGGGAACGCCTATTTCCATGTGCTTTTCTTTTTGCTTTTCTTTTGGTTGGATACTCCTATATCTAGCTTATGCTTGACAACTCTCATCTTGTGTGTAAAACATTGCGATCGGCTTTTTCAGTTGTCAGGAAGCAGGGAGCAGAGGAAGCGCAAGGTCGCGCTTGGGAGAATTTAATTCCGAATTCCGAATTCTCCTCACGCACCACTCACCACTCAACTACCAACTACCCATTACCCATTCCAAACTCTAAGTTACGATTTTCTTAACACTAGCTTGCAGAAAAAAGTGTCAAAATATATGTAATATGGTTAAAAATTGTAAACAAACATCGCGCTAGCTTCTCCAGAAGTTGTTAGACTTTCGAGGCTATTATCAACCGTGAGCTTTAGTAAATTCGTGTAATTCAAAGGATAAAAACATGACTGCCCAACCTCAACCAACAACTACACCTAGACTAGAAGAACCGAAGTTTGGCTTCAATGAGTATGCCGAGCGTTTGAACGGACGAGCGGCGATGATCGGTTTTTTATTGATGGTGGCGATCGAAGTTGTTACCGGACACGGCGTACTAGCTTGGCTGGGCTTGAAATGATTATCTAGCAGAAGTGCCGCTTGTATTGCTAGATATAGCGTTGACAGCAATAAGTTATGTGGGTGAGGTATATTGGTAGTACCTACAGAGCAAGATAGTACCTTAAAATACAAGCGGCTTTGAGCAGTAGGTCTTAGAATTATATCCAATCTGAGATAATAGCTGAAATAAAAGTAACCATATTGAAATGAACGCCGCACTACCTAGATTTTTGAAGTCAGCATATAGGAAAGAGCCGCTACCTGCCTTTTTGATCACGATTGGGGTAGTTAATGCAGTTATCGGCGGGTTTGGCGATCGCTGGTCGCTATTCACGCTCGGATTGGGAACTGTAGGAGTTGCGATCGCCCTCCGATGGTGGATAATTTCGCAGAAGCGACAGCCAGAAGCACCTCAACCCGTGGCTCAGCATTACTTACCCTACCACTCTTCTAATTCAGAACTACCACCATTATCTGCACCCAAGCAGAGAAGACGCAGGGAATAAGTCAAAAGTTAAAAGTCAAAAGTCAAAAGTCAAAATTTACCTCTTGTCTCTCGCCTGGCTCACTGACCACTGATAACTAGTCACTGTTTAAGTGCTGCTTTTAACATTTGCCGCACGTTGTCAAAACCACGTTGTAGGCGATTGGGATGATTGTATAAGCGTCCTAACAATAAAGTGCCTTCGATCGCATTCATCAGTTGTTCGGCTAAATTATCGGGATCGATATCAGAACATAACTGAGTTTGTCCTTGACGCAGTAATTGAGCGATCGCGAAATGCCATTGGTCAAACACCTGGATCAGATGTGTTTGAAATGATGTATCATATTTTGCTAAATCGACAATTAAGTTACCTAAGAAACAGCCGCCACAATCTGGTTCGGTAAGGTGTTTTGCTTCTAGGCGGTCGATTATCCACACCAGTTGTGCGATCGGATCGCTAGTATGTTCGGCAGCAGGCTTGATGATATGAGTCTTAATTTGCTGCCACTTATAATCAATCAGAGCGTGGGCTAATTCATCTTTCGACTGAAAGTAATTGTAAAAACTTCCAGATGAAGTACCGCTGACGCTAAATAATTCTTTGAGTCCCGTAGATTGAAACCCTTGATGATGAATCAGATCTAAAACCGAGGCTAAAATATCTTCGCGAGTCCGTTTCAGGTTAACCATTTAATCAGTTATCAGTTATCAGTTATCAGTTGTCGGTTACTTACGACTTACGCTTCTCCCTTGTCCCCCTTGTCTCCCTTGTCGTTGTCATAAACCTACACCCGCAACTCCTCAACAGCGCGGGTTTCGCGAGATAGGTGTAATTCTAGTTCGGCTTTGAGTTCGTGATAGGCAGGGTAGCGATCTAGACTTTCGCGCTTGCGGGGACGGGGGAAGGGAATATCGAGTACTTCGACAATTTGAGCGGCGGGACCCCGACTCATCATTACGATTTGATCTGATAGTAACAAAGCCTCTTCAATACTGTGGGTAATCAGAATTGCGGTTTTGTGTTGTTGCTCCCAAATTCGCGCAATTTCATCTTGCAAAAAACCCCGCGTTAATGCGTCTAAAGCACCAAATGGCTCATCCATCAACAGAATTTGCGGATTAATTGCCAAAGCTCTGGCGATACCGACTCTTTGCTTCATTCCTCCCGATAATTCATGGGGATGTTTCTGTTCTGCACCCCGCAACCCGACTAGATCGATATATTCGCGCACGATCTGTTTTTGCCGATCGCGAGACATCTTAGGATAAACCGTTTCAATTGCAAAGCGGATATTTTCTGCTACAGTCATCCAAGGCATCAGAGAATAATTTTGGAAAACGACACCGCGATCGGGACCTGGATGATGAATTGCTGTCCCATTCAGCATTACCACACCGCTAGTAGGTGGAGTCAAACCAGCAATAATGTTTAGTAAAGTTGATTTACCGCATCCAGAAGGACCGATAATTGAAACAAAGGTATTCGCTGAAATTTCTAAATTAATCTCAGCGATCGCAATATAATCCGGCGAAGTACGACGCAATAGCCGATCTACTAAGCTCTGTCTCCCAGGAAAGACCTTAAACACATCCTTCAGCACCAACTGAGTCGTGTCTTTAAGCGTAGGATCGAGTGTATCAGTATAGGAAATCATATTTGTAATGGGTAGTTGGTAGTTGAGAGGTGGCTGGTGGCTAGTGGCTAGTGGCTAGATTCTTTTTTTCGGTCTAGTCACCAGTCACTAGCCACTCTCTATTGGTAACTGGTCACTGACCAAAAGACACCCAACTGTGTAATAGTCCCAAGAGGCGATCGAGGAGAATTCCTACTAATCCGATAACGACGATCGCGGTGATGATGCTGGTGACATTGAGGTTGTTCCACTCGTTCCAAACAAAGCTACCGATACCCGTACCACCGACAATCATCTCGGCGGCGACTATTACTAACCAGGAAATACCGATACTAATTCGCAATCCTGCTACGATTTGAGGTGCGGCTGCTGGTAAGATGACTTTGGCGATCGTCCGCCAGCGAGATGCTCCTAGAGTCCGTGCTACGTTGAGGTAGTCGCGAGAAACGTGGCTGACACCAAATTTGGTATTAATTAACGTGGGTGCAATGCTCGTAATTGCAATTACGAACAAGGCTGTTGCTTCAGAACTTTTGAGGATTGCTAATCCTAATGGCAACCATGCTAAAGGAGAGACGGGACGTAGCAGTTGAATAAACGGATCGACGGCTTTGGAAACGACTTCTGATAATCCGATCGCAATACCTAGAGGAATAGCGATCGCGGAACCAATGAGAAACCCGATCGTGACTCGTTGTAAGCTTGCTAGTAGGTGCAACCCAATGCCCTTATCGTTGGGACCGTTATCGTAAAACGGATCGACGATCCAACTCCAAAAGTCGGCGATCGTCCGACTGGCAGCAGGCATCACAGGAGAAAATAGCTTCAATTGCACTCCCAATTCCCATACGAGTAACAACGCAGTTAGCAGTAAAAAGAATAAAATTGTGGCTTGTAAATTGGGATTTTGGAGCCAAGGATGAGCTGAGAAATGCGATCGCTGCTTGGATAATCGTCGGGAGTTGTCCACTATTACCTCTAAACCTTGAACTGTTTTTTCTGTTCTTGTAAATAGGCTTCAACTTTACCAGGGTCAAAGTCACCATTTTTCAGTTTTTCGATCCGCGTAGACTCCGCAGGTGGATTTTGTCCCAATTCTTTCGCCAGTTCCCTTGCTAAATCTGTCATATAGACTTGGGTGGCAATTTCTTCATATTTTGCCTTTTCTGTCGGCATTAAATCCCAGCGTACCATTTGAGAAGAAATCCACTTGGCAAAGCTTTTCCACGGATAGGGATCGAAGCCAATCCGATCTGGTACGTCTAGTGTTTGTCCTAAACCATTGTCAAATTTACCCGTCAGCACGGCTGTAAGAACTGGTTCCGGCTGGTTGAGATACTTGCGTTCGGACATTGCCTTGGCGACTTCCTGACGGTTTTCGGCGGCGTTGGCGTGTCCGGCGCTATCGATAATCGCTTTGTTAACGGCGCGGAAGGTATTCGGGTGGCGATCGATCCAACTTTGGCTAGCGGCAAACGCACAACACGGGTGTCCTTGCCACAGATCTTTGGTGAGTAAGTGAATGAAACCAATTTTCTCAAAGATTGCCCGTTGCCCGAAATTATCAGGCATCAGGAAAGCGTCAATTTGTCCTGCTGCCATTTTTGCGACTGAATCTGGCGGGGGAACGATTTCTAGTCTTACGTCTTTGTCTGGATTCAATCCCCCCGATGCGAGGTAGTAGCGCAGTAACAAATTATGCATCGAGTAGGGAAAAGGCAACCCGATAGTCATGCCTTTAAAATCTGCCGCAGTTTTGACTTTATCTTGATGTTTGCCGGCAACTGCGATCGATTGTCCGTTGATGTTTTCAATACTGGCAAGTCGAATCGGGAAGGCAGAAGAACCCAAACCCAAAGTCATCGCAATTGGCATCGGAGACAGCATATGATATGCATCAAGTTCGCCGGCGATCGCAGATTCTCTTACTGCTGCCCAGTTTGGCATTTTCTTCAGCGTTACGTTTAACCCATGTTTTTTAAAAAATCCCAGCGGTTCGGCGGCAACGATGGGAATCGAACAGGCGATGGGAATAAAACCAATTGTTAAATCGGTTTTTTCTAACTTACTCGTAGCTGCGGCATTTGTAGAAGTTGCGTTTGGTGCTTGCGAGTTATTGTTACTGACGCAACTTGCAGCCGTGACAACTGCGGCGGCGGCGGCAACTTTAATTAAAAAATCGCGGCGGCGAAACTTGCTTAGACGGAGTGCATCGTTAAAAAACTGGGTTGAGCGATCGCCAAAGGCAGCCGCAAAAGCCTCTTCTAATCCTCCGGCAAGCTGGATCAAATCGTAGCAGATCTGGCGTTGTCCTGGTTCGGCGCGATCGAGCATCTGGAGTACCAGAGTCTTTCTGATTTCGGCTTGAGTTAATGCCCGTGCAAACTCTAAAGTTTCTCCTGAGTAGTGTCCCATTTTACACAGGTCGTCCACCAAATCTGCTGGATCTTGGGGCATTCCTTCTAGAAATTTTTGATGATCTGCAGCGATGTGCGAACCACCACAAGGACAGTTAGCGTTAGCGGAGCTTAACGAAGTTATCGTATCTAAATAGCTAAAAGACTCTAGTAGAGCCATCATAATTTTTTGTTGTTGGTTGTTGGTTGTTGGTTATTAGTTGTTAGTTGACGGTTGACGGTTATTATCTTCCTTGTCTCCCTTGTCTCCCCCCTCTCCCTTGTCTCCTATTTTTTGACTTTTAACTTTTAACTTTTGACTTCTCCATGTCGTGTAACATTTTTTTCAACTGTTTTAATGCTGGGGTGACGATCGCGACGAAGTATGATTCGCGTAGTTTTCTTTCGGCTATTCCACCGTGTAAGTAGCCTCTTGCGCCTACATGTAGCATGGCGGCGTTTGCTGCCCGTAAGGAGAGTTCTGAGGCATCAATTCGGGCTTGAATGACTTGTTTTAGTAAGGGGCGATCGCATCCTTGTTGGCTCATCTGGGTGGCGATCGCGTAGGTTTTCTCGCGGGTCGTTGCTAGACTAGCAGCTAGGTCTTCTACTTGGTCGTCTAGAAAGCGGTTGACGTGTCCGTAGCGTTGATTTGCCCGTTCCATAATTTGGATGCAACTAGCTACTAGACCTAAGCCCATGCCAACTTGCGTCAAGATAAACCCAGGACGGATACGATTGACGTATTCTTCGCAGGGGGCGGCGAGAATTAATTCATCGGGTACGAAGACATCGCGGAAGATACAGCTGTAAGTATTGCTACCCTCTAAGGCGATGAAATGGGCGTTGCAACGCAGAGTCAGTCCTGTGAGTTCGTCGGAAACGATCGCCATGAGGTAGTCATCGCTATCTGCTAGTCTTGCAGCAATGCCAAAGTGATGTCCTGCACCTAAGTTGGAAACCCAAGGTAGCATCCCGTTGAGTACGTAACCTCCAGGTTGACGTTCGGCAACCAAAGCGATTTTCTCAATTCCAGCAAAGTGTTTCATTGGGTTGGATAAACCCGTGCCACCTAAAACTTTACCTGTAGCGACTAAGGGGAGAAGGTGCTGTTTGAGGTAGGTATTGTCACTATTCTGCATGTACCAGGTGCAGGCTATCTGACACCAAGTCATAAACCCAGTACACAAGCACTCTTGGGATATAGCTTCGATCGCTTGGACTGCTGCTTTTAAGCCGTTGCCAGCACCGCCATATTCTACCGCAACCGCCTGCCGATAACCACCCAATTCCCCTACTAGGTGCATGAAGTCACGGGGATATTGTCCTTTGAGATCGATGTCTGCAACTTGCGGTGCTAATTGGGTCGCGATCGCTTTATGCAATTCTGCCAGCATGGTTTCGGGTGCTTGCGTCTTTGCTACTGCGCGATCGGATAGATTTGAAACTGCTTGCATACTAGATACTAGAATTCCTGAGCGACAACACAAACTCATGTATATTTAAATTTCTTAACATTATGACTTGCTGAGATTGGCAAGTCTGTCTTCTCAGTATCAATTTGCGCTCAATTCAGAGTAGAGACGCAATAACTTACGTATGCATCTCTACACAAATATCTGCTACCTCTGTGACTGTCCTCTGTGTTCTACTGCTCACTTAAGAGCAACATCTACATTTACGGGTAAGCGAAATGTGTTGGCAACTGGCGACCAAAAATTTGCATGAGCCACTAGATCTTCTAGTTCCTCTTTGCTAGCATCTCCTTCTAAATCCACTTTGACGCGGACATCGGTGAATCCCAACCGCTTCTCTGCTAAGTCACCAATTCCCCAGACACCCGTGATATTGATGTCACCTTCTAGTTCCAGTTCTAGCTTTGTGAGAGTAATTCCCCGCATGACTGCGTTAGCATGAATGCCCACCGATAAGCACGAACCCAGACAGGCTAGCATTGCTTCTGATGGATTGGGTGCTGTGTCTTGTCCTAGCAGGGTGGGAGGTTCGTCAATAACGTGTTCTGGTAAGTCTCGAACGTAGGTTAAATTGCGAAATTGTCCTTCACAAACCGTCTTCACCTTCAAGGACTTGACAACATTAGGATTTGCCTTAGCAGTCACCGCTAATTTCTCTAGCCCTTCTTTACTCACCGGACGCAGCGGCGCTTTTACTTCTGCCTTGACAGTAGTTTCAGTCATAGCCCTGACTCAATTAGAATGTTCTATCTAATTCAACCAGACTTTGTTTGGTAATGCAGTACACTAAGTTACCAAATGAGGGGAGCAGGGGGACAAGGGGGACAAGGGGGACAAGGGAGAGGGGGACAAGGGGGACAAGGGGGACAAGGGGGACAAGGGGGACAAGGGGG
>NZ_RSCK01000148.1:0-10163 GCF_003991895.1 Chroococcidiopsis cubana SAG 39.79 | reverse complement strand
AAAGCCGTCTTTAGATATCCATCCTCATGGCTTGCCAGCTCTACCTCCTACTATTTTTTGAGCCGTCGAACTCACGTTGATGTAATATCCTTGTCTAGCGGTTATGTCATCGTGACCGAGGCAGTCGTGGGTATATGAAGCGTTGCGGGTGCAGCGATATTCTTTCATAGCTTGGGTTGCGTTATAGACTTTGCTGACCACAATATAAAGTTTTCTGTGACTGCTGCAAGAGTATCTCAATCGCGCTCTCTTAAGATTTCTCTAAAAACTCTTAGGAATTATGTAATTTATTTTATTAATTCAACAATAATATTACAGGTAAAAACAGCTTTAGTATTTACTAACTTTTTTATTAGAATTACCTTTAAAATTTGGTTCGCTTTGATTAGTTAATTGTTGTTTATTTAGCCAACAAACCTGATAATAAAAATGTAGTTTAGTTGGAGGGAATAATGTTTCAAGCTCTTGTAGAAATTGCGGCAAGCGTTGCTCAAGAGGTAGAGTGGGAGCTTGTTGCTCCCAACACGCTCTGCCTTGCGTTCGCCACTACCGAACGCGCTGTACTCTTCGTACACTTGATTCGGGCGCTACCGACTACAGGAGTCGTTCTACTAGGTACTGAAGTTATAGTGACCTGGTAGGGAGACTAGGCGGGGGAGTCAATCTCTCCCGCTTCAGTCATTTTAGCAGGCATTAAAAGTGTTACTTTATTCTTTTCAATTTCTGATGCAGTTGACTTATCTTGGCACTCTTTATAAAAATCTTGTGCTTCAGAATCAGTATCAAAAGTAAACTGAATGCCCTTAGGGATAACGTTAATATTATCTGAGCTAGTTCTACGTCTCATTAATCTTTCACTCACCTTTGACTTTCCACAAATACATATTATTAATTGCTATGACTGCCAAAAATCTTAGCTACTACGCTAGCAAATTCACTAAACTACGTGTAGACCGCGCTCACGGCAGTATAGCACCACACAAGCCCATTCTGCTGCTGTCTGTCATCGAGCTGATCGAGCAGGGCATACTCAAGCACAATCAAATCCCTTTATCTGCTGAGTTAGTTGCGGCTTTCCTCAAGCTTTGGCAACAGTTGGGATCTACTGCACACAACGCTGATATTGGAATGCCATTCTTCCACCTCAAAAGTGATGGATTTTGGCACTTCAGATCCAACCCAGGATTTGAAGCACTGCTGTCTTCTGGAGCTAAAGTCAGAGCAGTAAATGCACTCAGACAAGCGGTAGAATATGCTTATCTGGATGAAGAGTTATTTGAGCTATTGCAGCAACCAACATTTAGAAACATTCTAATAAATACTTTGCTCAATACTTGGTTTGCTGATAAAACTCAACAAGTACAGGAAGTTTTACGCATAAATGCCTTTGCAGAATTTGAGCAAGAATTATTAGCCACTGGTGGTAGGCTTTATGAAAGATCTGTAATAAAAGATGAAACTAAAACAGTTGTTAGAGATGCTACTTTTCGTAAGGTTATTGTCTCTATTTACGATTATCGCTGTGCGTTCTGTGGGTTACGGATAATCAACTCCCTTAGCCAAAACATCGTGGATGGGTCGCACATCATGCCCTTCTCTCAGTTCTACGACGACCGAATTGATAATGGATTGTCTCTCTGCAAAAATCACCATTGGGCATTCGATCGGGGTTGGTTCAGCATAAATGATGATTTCACTCTCCTTGTCAAGAGTGACCTGCATGAAGATGCTCCCAACTGTAAACCCATGCAGCAGTTCAATGGCGATCGCATCCGTCTACCAGTTCACGCGCAACACTATCCGCGTCTAGAAGCCTTGCGCTGGCATCGTGAGAATATATTTAAATCTGCTTAAGCTTTTAAAAAGTGTCTAGTTTCTATTTAGATTTACATAAAATTCGTTTACTTATCTAGTGAAAAATTAAGAAACTAAGAAAATGAAAGTACAAGACTTACTGAATGTACTAGAAGATTTAAATCCTGAAATAGAAATAAGGGTAGTTATTCAACCTTCTGCTCCTATTGAGTATGAAGTAAAGGGAATGGTACTTCAGTCGGAAGTAGAAACTGCTTATACTGCACCTAATGAAAATGATGTGTTGTTCTTATTAGCAGGTAAGCAGATTGGCTATACTAATAAAAAAGTTTTTGATTATCTTTAGTGACGGAACACTTTTGAAACGAGTAGTTTTAAGTCTCAGTTGTAAGATAGAGTATGAGTAAAAAGCCTAAAGGTTGGTACGAAGCGATCGCTATCCGTCCCGTGATGCACGTTGATGGCTACGAAAGCTATGAAAAGGTTTGCGGTTACGTTGCCGATATCTACTTTTCTAGTACAGAAGAAAAGCTTCGCCAGAAATTAGTAACTAATAGTAAAGACTCTATATACATTTCTCTTTTCACCCTCTATCAAGTAGGGGAAGCCAAATGTCCTGCTTATTGGGTAGGCAAAGACTTATTAACTGCACTCATGCAATCAGACTTAACTATTGAAGCTGATAGCTTGCACTGGGCGATGAAGACTGGAATTTTTATGTTGCCCAATAGTGTAATATTTTCTCCAGAAAAACGAAGTGTTCGGGCAATCTTTTGGCACTACGATCCGAGTGACGACTATCTCTATTGGACTGCAAGCGACGGGGATATTTTCTTCTGTCGCAGATTTAAAGTAAGCGAGAACTTAAGAAAATTAACTTATGCTGATGTTGAAGATTTAGATCCGCAAGCAATTGTTGACTTTAATAATTACTTACAATCAATATTTCTGCGGCTAATCCTAATTATGGAATGTCGCCCTGAATTGGTAGATACAGAATCTAAAGTAATTAGGGTAAATCTTGGATTTGCCAAGGATAAGGCAAAGGACTTCTACGAACCTCTGTGGGTCGGTAGAAACTATCGCTATCAGCGGGAAGAGGTACAAGATAAGGGTGGTACTCATGCTTCCCCCCGCGTTCATTGGCGTAGAGGGTACTTGCGGAATCAACCATATGGAGAAGGCAGGCAGCAGAGAAGATTGGTTTGGATCGAGCCAGTTCTTGTTATGGGAAAAGGATAGGTTTTTAAAAACTTATCTAGACTGTCTTAATTTACTTCAATAAATAGGTATAATTTTAATAATGAAGTAAAGCCATAAGATTTTATGAAAGAAAGTATAAAAGTAGGCGTTCGAGATCGAGATGGTTCTGAAGTAATAAAAATTAACCGCAAGACTTTTGTAATTAGATTGAGCGAAAAGTGGCTAAGATATGCCGATGTCTCTACCTTTGGAAAAGATTTCTTTATTCAGGATAACCAGTGGTGCGTAAAGTTACCATTACTGCCGCAGTATACAAGCAGATTTAATAATGTATTGTCAGCTAAATGAATAAACAAAAGCTTTTAGATCGCGCTCGTGAATTCGGAGGAGAAGCGAGAGCTAACTATCGAGCAGATGTCATAACTAAAGCCGATAGAGACGATCTAGTTTCTGCTGCTGGTCTATCCGATTGGGGCGATTTTCCAGAAGACTTACGCCGAGAACTGATAGCAGCATTTGCTGAGGGCTATCGGTCTGAATCAAAGCACTACATTTAAACCTTGTAAATATCTCACATATTACTGATTCACAGTTCGCTCAGAAGATAATGAATACAAATCGCTTGTCAGTAGGCACTAAGGTAGTTAGAACCTTTGTTAGTGGCAATAAAGAAGGGGAAATTTTAGGAATCACAAGCAAAGAGAAAAATATCTCTCAGGTAGGTTTGATTATGCAAGTTGTATATAAAATTAGGTTTCAAGATGGAACCGAAGGTGAATACGAAGAAGGGGATTTTGGAGTGATTAACTAGCTTATCTGTATAAGCAAGGTGCGAGGGCTAAATGAAAATTGGCAATCAACGTGGTGAAGTAGGAAATTGGATTGGCATTGCTGTTCGCGATCGCAATGGACGGCATGGCAAGATTGTTGAGGACTGGTGCGCCTGGGATCGGATTCTGACAATTTTGTTTGAAGATGGTGAAAGATATAATCTTGTTCTGAATAATGTGGGTAAAGACCCAGAAGATAAATTAGGTATTGAATGGGAATTTAGCCCGCAAGAATTTCCCCATAAGTGGGTATATATTTCAGATACTCCAGTGATTCATTGTTCACCATAGCTAGTAAATCTTATTACTATGAGTTTGGTAGATTTACACGCTCTCGACAAGAACATTATAAGGAAGAACTTGAATACTTTTTGAAAACTGGAAAACAAACGGGCTTTAGTGCGCCTAACGATGCTAAAAGACTTAATAAGACAAGATGACATCTTTACAAACAATCAAGACGCTTGTTATGGCAGTACAAACGCTGAAAGATATCGAGCAACTTTCAGTTAAGGATGAGATTAAAGAGCAATTAGTTCGCAAAGTTTTAGAAAGTATTGGCATCATTGAGACAGTGGAGGGCGAAACAATTTCTGCTCCGACTACCGAAAATTTAAGGCTCAAACAGCCTACGCTAGGTAGCCAAGAGCGAGTTCTTGAGTCTCTGTCAAAGCTGGGTGGTAGTGCTACTCGCGCCGATATTGCCTCTGACTCTGGACTCGATCCTAATATTGTCAGTTCGCTGCTTAATAAGTTAGTTAAACGCAATAGAGTTGAAAAAGTTAAGATAGATGCTGTTGACTCTAATAGTAATCGTAATGGCAGGGGTTTGAAGCCTGGGTATATCTACAAGCTTGTGGATGAAGAGAGTGGCAAGTAACGATAGTAAATGGTGAGTAAATTCCCGATCGCAAACGAGCCAAGTGACATGTCTATTTCAAATATTACACCGGAAGATAAGTATGAATTTGGTAAACTTACTCTAATCCAAAGGCACGAACGAATTAAGCTACCAATATTAGCCTATGACATTTATTATGTTAATCATAATTACACAACAATTGATAGTAATTGGTCATCTACTTGGGATTTAATTAAGCAGTCGAGATTGATAGAGTCACTAATCATCAATATACCCGTGCCACCAATTATTCTCTATGAAGTAAGCTACGGAAAAAAGTACAAAATTGTTGATGGTAGGGAAAGACTGAAAGCGATCGCTGATTTCTATAACAGACGGTTAGTTCTAAATGGGCTGGAACTCAATCTAGGATTAGAGGGACAAACCTGTAATACTCTTCCTGTAATAATTAAATCTGCGCTCGATCTTCGCTTACTGGATCTTACAACTATCTTTCCTAAAAAGGATATTAGCCCAGATAAAGCAGCAAGGCTTATGGAAATCGTCGCTGCACGTTTGGAAAAAGGTTAACAAAAATTGTTTAATTCAATTATGTCAAGTAATCTAGAATATCTTTTGGTAATTCTCGACGAACAAGCTAAACTAATTGAAACTATTAATACTAGAAATTCCTTTCGTTATAAAAGTAACTATCGATTAATTCTAGAGACAGGTAAACCTTTTCTGAATAGGGTTGAACCTCCACCATTTAAGGGTAAGCCTAAGTTTTGCTTTGAAAACTGTTTACAGGGATTGTGGAACTATCCTGAGTTATACTACTGTGAAGGATTTGCCGTTACTAATGATGTGGCGATAGCAGCGTCTCATGCTTGGTTGCTCAATGATGAGGCTGAGGTTATCGATCCAACTTGGACTGGAAAAATGTTTACTGGCTGCACTTACTTTGGAGTTGTTTTTAATACTGAATTTGTAGTAAGTTTTGCTGCAAAGACAAAGCGTTATGGAATTTTAGATAATGACTCCATGAATAAACATCAACTTCTACGAGAAGGATTTCCTGAAGGTGCATTGCACGAAAAGTTTCACCCTAGAATAGCTTAGATATAAATTATATTGATTTTCGCTCTTGGGTGCGATTGCTTTTGATTTAGGCGAAACTTGAATCAGATTTGAGGTTAATCTATGCCCAAACTTCCAGAGTGCGATCGTTGTCTTTTCTGCGCCCACGATTACCATGTCGTTTGTGCTATTCACCCTGCCGGAGTGGAGGAAGACAGCTGCTTAGACTTTCGCCCCGATCCAGAACTAAGGCGCTTGCCCTTCAGGGATTTTCTAGGGCTGCGAAGGTCGCGGAGCGAACCGCCTTCGGCATCGCGGCAGCAAGACGATGAACCATATAGCAATCCACACAATTATCTAAACGACCATGAGGAACTGTGGGAGCCAGAGAGGGCAAGCTACTACAACGGAGAGCTAGTCTTGCAACCACAGCAGCTCTGGACGCGAGAGGAGCAGCTAGAACTATTAGATTGGCATCCGCTGTTCACGGGCAAGTGTCCCCAGTGCGACGCTTCTTTCAGCAAAGATTACACGGCACGGGTACATTGGGACTGTCCTGAGTGCGGTTGGAAGGACGACACGGTGTAGGCGATCGCCCTCTTCGCGCTTTCGGCACAAGCTCAACTAAATGAATCCTCTGGCATTCCTAATCCGGTTGCCGCAGCCGCATCTTGGGCAATAGATTCTTCTTCGTAAGGGGAATGCTCTTTGAGCCACCCAGAAAATTCTTTCTTCACGATCTCGTCGTAACTTGCTTCATGACTTTCTAGCCAAGCAGCTACTTCTTCATGACTCATAGTTTTCAGCGTATCAACTACACAAGAAAACTCAAGCGTACTGCACCTGCCACTATCACGAACTTCTAGTAGTACTGGCATCAAGTTGTCGGGGCGCGGGTTGTTAACTCTTGTCATCTCACTTTTCCTCGCTAGGTGGGTTGCTCTGCCTCCATGATGCATAACTTCTCTCGATAGAGACAATTAAGGTGTCGTAACAACAGAATTTTCTCTTCCCAAGGTATTGCCCGATCCAACCTGAGCCAGCGTCAGACTCTCAAAAGCGCAAGCGAAGCGCAAACGTTATTATCGCACCTCCTAGCACCCAAGAATCGGAGATAATAATACATCTTGTTTTTACGATCGCTTGAGTTAAATCAACGAAGATATGTGGCTTGTAACTATCACCTGTTCATCTGATGCTTGGAAACGCTTGAGTTCTGACTTTCTAGCTATAGCAGATAAGTACCCAGGCACTTGTACCTCCTCCAAAAGAATGCCGGATGGCAAGCGCCTCATGGAATACAAAATTGAGGATGTCGGAGATGCCGAAGCCTTTCAAGATGATTGCCAAAATCTGGAAGGGTTTACCGCTGTGTTTGAGTCGCTATGAGCTACTCCAAACTTAACCTCTGCGCCAGCAAAGTATAACGCTTTTGGTCTTTCACCTGCTTGACAGCTAGACCAATGGCTTTAGATGGACCCACCAGAATCGCTAACTGTTTGGCACGGGTCAGCCCTGTGTATAATAGATTACGCGAGAGCATCATGTAGTGTTGCATATATAAAGGTAGAATCACCACTGGATACTCGCTGCCCTGAGCTTTGTGAATGGTTGTAGCGAATGCCAGTGTAATCTCATTCAAGTCTGCATAATCGTATGTGACTAATCGCTCCTGATACTGCACCGTCACTTCCTGTTCCTCTAAGTCAATTGCAGTAATGGTTCCCAAATCCCCATTGAAAACTTCTCTGTCATAATCGTTGACTTGCTGAATCACGCGATCGCCCACCCGCAATACAATTCCACCCGACTTAATTTCAGCTTTGTCAGCAGCCGGAGGATTGATTAAAGCCTGTAAAACACCATTGAGGTGGCGCGTCCCTACCTCCCCCCTGGTCATTGGGCAGAGTACTTGTACATCCCGTGCTGGGTCAAACCCTAACTGGGGAATCACATCAGTCACTAACTCTTGAATTCCCTGCACTCCATACTGTGGCTCTGGCGCTCCCAACCACAAACAATCAGAGTTGGGAGTTAGGGAAACTGACTCTAGTAATGGATACTGCCCAGAATTAATCCGGTGGGCATTGCTGACAATGTAACTTGCTGCCGCTTGGCGAAATACTTGCGTCAGCCGCACGACTGGGATTTGCTCTGATGCAATCAAATCCCGCAACACGTTGCCTGGTCCCACTGATGGAAGTTGGTCAATGTCCCCCACCAGCAATAGTTGAGCGTCAGGTGGAATCGCCTTGAGCAGGGAGTGAGCCAGAAATAAGTCCAGCATCGAGGCTTCATCCACGACAATCGCCCGTGCTTCTATAGGATTATCCGCATCCCGTTTAAATTTCATTGTCTTAGGATCGAATTCCAACAGTCGATGAATGGTTTTGGCTTCCATCCCCGCTACTTCACTCAACCGCTGGGCAGCTCTACCAGTGGGGGACGCTAAAACAATAGATTTGCCCATTGCTTTCCACAGTGCAACAATAGTGCGGGTGCAGAAAGTTTTTCCCGTACCAGGACCACCTGTAAGAATCGTCACTCGCCGACTCGCTGCCATCTCTACTGCTTGTTGCTGTTGCGCTGATAGCTCGATCCCCTTAGCTTGGGTGAATCGCTCAATCCAGTTGCGGACGCGGGGTAAATCTACTATGACAGGACGAGCCAGCAAATGGTGAAGCTGCGCGGCTAGGTTTTGTTCGCTGTAATAGAAGGATGGCTGATAGTAGACGAATTCATACTCTCGATGCCCCTGCATTATCAGCACATCTTCCATTCCCATCTGCACTAACAACTTTGCGATTGTCTGTGAGTCTGGTTGGTGGTCTTTAATGCTCAACCGCTTGACTACCTGCTCCACTAGCTCAGCCTGGGGCAAGAAACAATGTCCGTCTTCTGCTGCCTCTCCCAATACGTGGACGATCCCCGCTCGATACCTATACTCGGAGTCAGGAGCAATGCCCAGGTTACGAGCGATCGCATCAGCGGTGATAAACCCAATACCATATATATCAGTTGCCAGTTGGTAGGGGTTGTTTGTCACAGTGGAGATCGCCGCATCACCGTATTGCTTGAAAATCTTGACAGCATAAGTGGTAGAAACCCCGTGACTTTGAAGGAAAAGCATGACTTCCTTAATGGCTTTCTGGGTTTCCCAAGCAGACTGAATCATCTTGATGCGCTTTTTGGCGATCCCAGGTACTTCAACCAAACGTTCGATATGGTTTTCAATGATGTCGAGTGTTTCTAAGCCGAAGCAAGCGACAATGCGCCGCGCCGTTACGGGTCCCACTCCCTTAATTAACCCGCTACCCAAATATTTCTCTATCCCTGTTATGGTTGCAGGTTTCGTTTCTCTATAATGCGTGACTTGAAACTGAGCGCCATACTGCGGATGATCCCGCCACAGACCAGTAAGCTGCAATGTTTGTCCTGCCTGGATATTAGCAAAGCTACCCACGATTGTAATTAGGTCGCGAGATTGCGATGTTTTCAACCGCGCTACAGTGTATCCCGATTCCTCTGAGTGGAATGTCAGCCGCTCGACTACCCCCGTGAGAAATTCGTGTTGAGGAGCAGTATGGATTTGGGGTGCTTCAGGTAGAGTAGACATCGGTAGTGCAGAACTTTGGCTATATCATAAGCGCGATCGCTGTTCTAGCTTAATTTCAGTAATATAGTACAAGTATACTGTTGAGTACACCTGGTGATGAACATACTCTGGTTTCGTCGTGACCTCCGCCTCAACGACAACGAGAGCGTAACTTTAGCAACAGCTAATAATGCTTGCGTTTTACCCTGTTTTATCATCGATCCCTGGTTTTACCAACAGCCGGATATAGGTAGGGCAAGGGTAAGGTTTTTATTTGAGTCGCTGGAAAATCTAGACTCAAATCTCAGACAGCGGGGCAGTCAGTTATATCTATTCGAGGGAAATAGTGTAGATCTCCTCCAAACTCTCACCAGAGAGCTACTGCAACAGGGGATTAGACCCAAACTATTCTTCAACCGTGACGTGCAAGTAGAGTATGGCATCGAACGCGATCGCACCATCATCGACTTTTACCGTCAATTGAATCTTGAGTGTCATCTAGGTTTGAGCAGCTTCCTGCAAACCGAAGACTGCCGCGACTCTTGGTATGGGGAATACTACACTTACCAAAGACAACCGTTATATCAAGCTTCTACTCACATCAATACCCCACAGATGTCTCTCAATCTGCCACAACTGACATTTGATGAATTGAAACAAAAGTACAGTCAGTTTTGGCAAGAAGATAGTAAATATTTTACAGGGGGAGAAAGCAGCGCGAAATGAGCTTGCCGTAATCCCCCTATAAGAGTCTAATTTGTAGTGCTGACGTGAGCTGGAAGGCTGTTTAGACATGGCG
>NZ_RSCK01000147.1:0-10243 GCF_003991895.1 Chroococcidiopsis cubana SAG 39.79 | reverse complement strand
GTCACCCATCAGCAATACTTTACTTTTGACAAGGCATTTATGTATGGATAACCATACATCCTATTTAGGATTGCTATACTTGGTCGTTTAATGCTGTTTGTCAATTGGGATGGGATGACAAGATTACCAACGGCGTAGCGCTCCACAAACAAACGTATTACGAACATCGGGCTAGAACAGGATTGCCATCGCAATTGGTTTGTGCAGCTAGAGTCAAAGCATGTGAAGCTTTGAAGTCTGCCAACAAGCTCTTGAGACAGAAAAAGAATGTTTCTTGCCCTAAGTCTAAGCGTTGCCCAATTAGGTATGATGCTCGGTCTTACACAGTTTGGTTTGACCGCAGCGAAGTTACTATTTTGGCTATTGGCGGTCGGATCAAGCTCATTTTTGAATTAGCCCAATACTATCGCCAATATTTGAGTTGGAAAAATACCAGCGCCGATCTGATTAGAGATAAAAAAGGGCGCTGGTGGTTGCATATAGTAATGGAGACTGATAACCCTAAAGTTACGCCAATCAATGAAACGGTTGGTGTTGACCTGGGTATTGTCTCTCCCGCTACTGATTGTCGAGGAACTTTTTATGGTGAGAAACATTGGAAACAAGTAGAGGATAGAATTTTTGAGTTGCGCCGTCGCCTGACTAGCAAAGGCACAAAATCTGCTAAACGACATCTCAAGAAGTTGTCTAGTAGACAGGCACGGTTTCGCCGCGACTGCGACCATGTGTTGAGTAAACGCTTGGTACAGTCGGTGGGCAAAGGCGCAACAATAGTTTTTGAAGACCTCACAAATATTCGCGGTAGAGCCAAAGTTCGTAAATCTCAACGCCGTAGATTGCACGGTTGGAGTTTCGCGCAGTTTCAAGCATTTGTCACTTACAAAGCCGAAGCCAAAGGTATAGCCATAGGTTTTGTAGACCCTAGATTTACGAGCCAAAAATGCAGTTCTTGCGGTCATATTTCGCGAAGTAATCGCCCGACCCAAAAGGATTTTAAGTGCAAGAAATGCCACGCAGAACTTTTGGCAGACCATAACGCAGCGATTAATATTCGTGAGGATTTTCTCAAACTTAGGGGTTCAGTCAATAACCCTTTTGTTTCAACCGATGACCTCGGTTAGTTACAAGCTGCGTCCCTTTATGGGCGCGGCAGTTGACTCTTCTTCTTTCTCTTCGCTGCCAATTCCTAACTCCTGCCGTAGTTCTTCTATTGTCTGAGGCTGAATTTTGCCCGATTTTGATTCGGCGATCGCATCGCGCAGGCGACGACCATTAGCAGGGTTTCGCAACAAATACACTGTTTCAACCAAACTGGTTAAGTCTGATTCGGCAATCAGCGCCACATTTTCTCCTTCGCGCCGTTTGATGATAAAAACCTGATGGTTTTCCACCACAGAGTCTAATAACTGAAAGAAGCTATTCCTCGCATCCGTTGGGGAAGTGATTTCGTAGGAGAACATAAATAACGTACAGGATTACGTACATCAATTTTACTCAGATTTTAGCAAAAGTAGTTAGAGGCGCTATTCGAGCTGAACGCAGTTATCGCTCCGTTGGGATGGAACGCTCGATCGCATTTTGAACGCTCGATCGCTGCCGCTACAAACCGCGAACTTCGAGCAAGCTGCTGGCTACCGCCATTTGCAACTGACAGCTACTAATTGACAATATGGCACGATGGCTTACCTTAGAGGCAGCAGCTCAAGCTGTTGCAGTCAAACAGAAACAGCTTGAGGAGTATTTAACTGACACTTCCCCTGAAGCCCGATTTCAGGCACATGGACTTTTGTTCGATCGCAAGCGGTGGCAAGCTGGTCAAGAGTTTTTGCAGCTTTTAGAGCAACCTGCCAGCACCTTGGCATTGGCTGCAACATCTCAAACATTGCAACATAGCAGCGAGAAAGGGCGTTCGTATCGCTGGCATGAAACCCCGATTCGATTGCAGCTCGTCTGGCTTCCCTTAAATTCGGATACCAAAGAAAGGCAGGTATTGATTGCAGCATCCAGTCACGATGACTTCCCGATTTCTAACCTGGTGGGCGAATCAGAGTTGGGAGAATTACCCGCTGTTCTAACTCAGTTATTGTCGGAGCTTAAGGCTGACCTGCCGCTGCGGAAAATTCGCTATCAGCGCCAGCAGCCAAAAGCAAAATCAACTAATTCGTCCCGAAGGTCGGATCGTTCAACTCAACCTTCAGTTGAAACCAAACAACAAACCTCGGACAAAACCACTCAAATTTCACTCTTTTAAACAATGATCGACGACACTCATGAAGACAAACTACTCGTTCTGCTCGAAGGACAGCAGCATTGGGTACGCAGATCGATTGCCCAAAATGATGACTTATTGCGAATGTTATTTAGTGGACTTAGCCCCGAACTAGCAGCAGCAGAAATTCAACGATCGCCAAGTCAAATTAAAATTGTGCCGAAAAAGGGGACAAAAGGGACAGCTGAACCATCTTATAACTTGCCAACTACTGCATCGGTCTTAGCAGCTTTAGATGCAGTATCGTCTAAGATCGACCCTGCTATTTTGATGTGCGTTAAATTACGAAAAATCGAGTTATTGCAGGGGATTAATCCTTGCAACGCTCAAGCTATCGTGGAACAGATTGAGACGGCGATCGACTGCTCGAAGCATTGGTCGAATTCAGTCAAGCAGTCCCTAAAAAGGCTCGACCACTCCCCGTCCGTTAGCACGATTCCAGTTGGATTTTAAGTCAGCATGGACATCCCAATCACTTCCGAAGCAGCCATTTATCGGTTGCAAAACTATCTGCAAAGACTGCCTTCGAGCCGTTTTCAAGCCCTAGAAATTCTGGAAGCTAAGCGGAACGTTTACCAACTGCTGCATCTGTATCAGGTGTTCTTCCCAAAACAGTTTGTTGCCAGTCGTGCATCTACTCTCCCTGTAGGACAAGGACACAGTCAACGAGAGCGTGAGTTGCTCGATTTGCTCTACGAGCATTGCTTTCCACTTCCAGAATGGGCAATGGAGTGGGCATACGAGCAACGACTAGAATATATTCCCATTGAAGATAAGGGAATCAATTGGCAGTGTGAAGACAGCATTGAGGGGCTAGTGGATGAGTGGAAGATCCTCATTCCACTTAGTAGTGAAGGCTATTATTGGTTAACATCAATTGACCGAGATTTAGCCGAGTGGTACGAGTTGGAATTTGGGATTTCGATTCAAACAATTCAAGTCCCCGAACAAGTACCTCAAGACTTGTTGAGAAAACGCTGCCTTCAAGCAGGCACTCCGTTCAAATTTCTGCCATTAGTCCTGCGCGTCTTGGATAAAAACACGGGGAATGTTTGGCTGGACGAACAGTGCAGTTACTGTTACGGCTCGGACTATAGCAGCAAATATCCTTGGACTGAGGCATCGATTCGATTTCTGACCAACCAATGGCATCGAGCGCTCAAAGCGATCGAGTGCTGCAATGAATTTACAAATTGGTTGGGACAAGATTTACAAGCACATTTCAATCTTGTACTGGAACTATGGAACCAAGCCTATTTCATCACAAATTAACTCGAATGAATCTATTTTTTGACTGCAATGGATGACGAGACAGCAGATATTCAATCGATCAAATCTGCCGTAATTGACGAATTTCTCGGCGACCCGCTCACCGCCAAAGTTGAAGCAGCGATTTTTATTTCGCAAGGGCGCTATTTCTACAAACGACTTGTTGAAACAAACCCACCAACCTATCGCTATAAATGCTTGTCACCTCACAGCTTGAGAGTTGCCTTCAACAATACCGCGATCGATTCGGGTTGGATTGCGCCAGGAGTCGTTCGCTGCGGTTGCTCTTGGGGCGGCAATTGGGCTGTCATGTTCGTCCCCCCCGCTCGTCACTGGATCGATTTGAGTGCGATCGGAAAACTGACAGTCCCGCTGCCAGGGCTGGTCTTGATCGGACTGGAGAAAGAGTATTGGCTGTGTGCGGTGGCGGTTGAAGCGTTCGCTCCAGATGCAGTTTGCTTTCACGCACCCCTACCAAACATTTATGCCGACTTAAAGATTTGCTGGGGAGAAAACAAGCCTCCCGCTGCTAGCGGACAAACTATCTCGGCAACTTGGGAATTATTCATCGGCAGCCAATTTTCGGGGGAGCTGGTGAAGGGAAAATCCAAACAGAAGCCTTACCAAGACGACATTCGCCAACAGCTTGTAGAACTACATCGCACCTCTAGCAAACGCTATCCCCAACCAGAGCGATCGCTACTGCCTATCGGCAGAGCAACGACGATCGACAAGTTAGTGCAGGAGTATTTACTTGATGGAATTGATTGACGATCGCATCGTCGGACATCAGTTTGCCTATAGCTTGCCACTGCCAGATTTCTCCAGCAGCGGTCTAGAGTATTGGGTCGGGCAGAATGGAATCTTCGCCAGAGCTGCTCGACCTGGGATCGAAGTGCTGATGCCTCTAGGCTACTACCAACCTCTCAAAGGGCTAGTCTCGCTCGATCCCTACCTGAAAGTAGAACCGCTAGTGCCTGGAGAATTGCTGTTGCACGTTTGGGTAGCGGCATGTCAAACGACAGACCCAGCAACCGATAGCCTGCTAGAGGCTTTGTTTCATTTGGTGTGGGTTCGGGGGCATTGGCAGCTCGTTACTCCCTCACAAAAGCAGGATACGACGAGCTGTCAGCCAATTGATACGAGTGCTGACTCCTCTACTTGCAATGCAGCGATTGAAATTCACTCGCATGGAGCAATGTCAGCGTTTTTCTCTCCTACCGACGATCGGGACGAATCATCGGGGTTTCGGCTCTATGGCGTGATGGGCAAGGTTCGTAGCCCAAGACCGCAAATGCTCTTGCGCGTGGGGTTGTTTGGGCATTGCTGGCACGTACCGCTCGATCGGGTGTTTGGCTTGAAAGGAGGGTGTTTCTTTGAGGATCTTGGTTTGCAAGATAGCCGCTACTACTACAACCAATGGGAGAAACCGCAATGTCCCTCAACTATGACATAGTAGAGGCTGTTCCAGTCACCTTGGTTTACGATCGCGTTCACTTTTGGATTGTTGGTTGTGGAGGAACGGGGTCGTTCCTAGTCGGGCTAATTGTCAGAATTGCACTAGAGCTAATTCGTTCGGGCAAACCAACTAAAATTACGCTGGTAGACCCAGATCGAGTTGAAGCTAAAAATACCATTCGACAGTGCTTTTGCTCAGCTGAAATCGGGCGCAACAAGGCTCAAACGCTAGCCGTCCGTTACTCTCTGGCTCACGAGCTGGAAATTGAGGCAATACCATCAACTTTCCAGCCCCAGTGGATTACTTACTATTCCTATGGTGGATTACTTACTATTCCTATGGGGGCGATCGCCCTAACACGCTAACAGTCTTGATGGGTTGTGTAGATCGAGCATCTGGGCGGCGATCGCTCCATCAGGCGCTCGATTGCAACCGCTATCGCCGCCAGAAAAGCGTGTGGTGGATCGATGCTGGCAATGGCGATCGTCACGGGCAAGTGTTGGTTGGCTCTAGTCTCTCAATCGATCCAAACGACTATCGCTTGACAAAGCTAGGCTGCTTGAGTTTGCCCAGCCCAGGCATCCAAGCCCCCGAACTGCTAGTAGACAAGCCGGAGGAACTCCAGGAAAATCGATTGTCTTGTGCCGAACTAGCACGACTCGATCGGCAAAGCCCGATCGTTAATGCTCAAGCAGCAACGATCGCAGCCGATCTAGCGCTGGATTTGGTAAACGGCGAACTGACTCGTTTTGCTGCATACTTCGACCTGCGTAGTGGCACAAAATACCAATACATCACACCCAAAGCCGTGAATGATGCGATAACTACGCTCGCGCTTCGCTAACGCCTCGTTTACTCAGACCAATTCTATGCCATCTGGCTGATTTAACAGTTCGTCGGCTGGTTCGTTTTGCAGTGCAATTGCTCGTTTGTTGTAGCGAGCGTACAGAGTTTGGCTGTTGGTTGGATTGACTGAAGATGTCGGGATTGGTTCGTCGTCTAAGTCGATCCAATCATTTGGTCCTAGTTGAAACCCAGGCTGCCGAGCGACTTGGGCAGGAATTATTTTAGGCAGTTGGCTGGGATGAGGTAGCGGCATGGTGTTTTTGACTGATACAAGTTTACTGCAAAAAAAAGTCAGAGTTGGGGCAGGGGGAGCAACGCGGAAAAGTAGGAGAAGCAGCGAGCGCGATAAGGCGTTTGAGAACAGTTGGAGTATCGGGTGGCAACTTAATACGAGCAAAAGTGGAATTGACAATGTGCTTAGGTGGAACCTAGAGTTGGGGAGAGTCTTATATCGCTTTTCTAGACGTATACAACCAAGCCGTTTGTACTATTCTATACACAAAATTCAAAGGCAAAAGCAGCGAATGCAACTGCGCCACAGCTAACACCAACACCACCGTAAACTTCCCCCAACACAAAGAGCCTTGTTGAGTTTAGGCTATGAAAGCCATTAAATCATCAATAGATCGGAGCTGTTTTCAGGCGAATCGGTTGCAGAGGTTGAAGCTTAATGTTTTTACACTTATTTCTCTTATTACACTTATTACAGATATACTGGAAATGATATTGTTCGCCCTAACGTCAGTTTTCTTATGGATAAGTCGATCGAACTACCCGATTCTGTCTTCGTACCAGAGCCAGACACTCAAGCTATCAAACACCTAGAGGCATTGCTAGAGAAGGCTCACCCTAAGCTTGTTGGTGTAGATGGCGAAGAGATCCCCCTGCCGGACTCCGTTTACCAGGTTTTCCGTCAAGTCATCCATATGATGGCTGCGGGAAGGGCGATCTCGCTAGTCCCATACGATCGCTATTTCAGCAGCCAGGAGGCGGCTGATTTTCTCAACGTTTCGCGCCCTTATCTATACAGTCTCTTGGATGGGGGTCAAATTCCCTACATGATGGTTGGCACTCATCGGCGCATTCGGTTTGAAGACTTGATGGATTACAAGCGCAAGAGAGACAGCCAACGCCATCAGGCTCTGAGCGGACTAGCTGCATTCAGCCAAGAATTAGGTTTCTACGCAGCAGCAGACGATCGCTCGACAGAAAGCAACCCGTAGAGTCAATGGCTGTAACTTCTGTCATTCTCGATTCTTGCGTTCTTTACCCGATGTACTTGAGAGACACTCTGCTGTGTGCTGCTGATGCAGGATTGTATCGGGTGCATTGGTCGCAAGAGATATTAGATGGAGCGATCCGTAATTTAGTAGCAGATCGACAAATAACCCAACATCAGGCAGCTTACTTAGAAAGACAGATGAACTCTGCTTTTCCTGAAGCAATGGTTGCAGTTACGGAGCGCCTGATTCCCTGCATGGATAACGATCCGAGAGATCGTCACGTTTTAGCGGCTGCTTTAATTGCAAAAGCGCATGTCATTGTAACAGATAACCTCAAGCATTTCCCAGCCGCATCTCTAAGTCAATTTCGGGTTGAAGCCCAGAGTGCAGATCGGTTCTTGACTTACCTGTACGATTTATCTCCCGACTCAATGCATGAAGTACTCCAGACTCAAGTGAGTAGGCTAAGAAAACCACCTATGTCTATTTCAGATTTACTCAACCTCTTAGAAAAGTCTGTACCCACCTTTGTTAGCCGCTTTCGCTCTAGGTAGCCATTCCGCAAACTTCTCTTCCAGCAGCGATCGTCATCTGCATCCGGTAGAACTAAATACGCGAAAAATTGAAAATTGGAGGAAAAGGGGGAGGTAAAGAAAACCAAGGAAATGTAGACGAAGGGAAAGCCACGTCCGTGGCTTTAGTTGTGGTAAACCTTAATATCTGGTGGTTCATATCTATGGCAACTACAACTAAATCCACTGTCAAAAAAAATGGTTCAGCTACAGCCAATGCCAAGTCTGGGGCTACTACTAAAGCCGCTGCCAAACCTGCGGCTTCTGCGAACGATTTGATTGGGCAGGTGACGGCAACTCTCAAAAAGACTTACAAAGTCAACCTGAACGATCGCAAAAAGCGAGTGGCTTTGAAGGTCTACCATGCCTTGAGGGAAAAGATGGGCTTGGATTTGCAAACCCAAGTCCGCAAAAACAATGGCACTTTTGACTGGCAAAAATGGAATACTAAAGTGTTCGTACTCCTGTTCGGTAAGCCCGAAGCACCCAAGTATTCAGCTCCAGTGATGGCGAAAATCGCGAGTTACTTCTACGACACCATCAGCGAAGATCCGACTCAAGCTGTAGCCGATCTGGTTGAGTTTAACAGGCAGTCACTGGAGCGACGCAATGCCATCCAGGAGCAGTCTGAAGACGATGACCTTGAAGGTGACGATGAAGAGTTTGATGACAGCGTTCTCGACGATGAGTCCGACCTCGATGCCGAAGCCGAGTCCGATCTCGACGAAGGGGACGATGAGGATGACCTTGACGATGACGATGAGGACTTCGAGGACGAGGAAGACGACGAGCTGGAATAGCGAAAGCATCGGCTGAAACCAACAATGCGATCGCAAACTTGGCGATCGCTCGATCCCTGCATCTAGACCGACTAGATGCAGGGATTTTTTTTGTTAAATCTGGCAGCTTGAATCGATCGGGCTTGGCGGCGATCGCTGCGAAGAAGTTGAGCAAGCGTCAAAACGCACCGAATCGAAGCGAAATTGAACTGGAATGCGTTTGCCAACGCAATGCTCGTGAGCCATTAAAACAACCAAAAGGAGAAAAAATCATGGCTACTGCAACTGCAACTACAACCCGTAAGTCTGCTAAATCCACCAAACAGCGCAAACACACACCAGCATTGGAACTGGTCATTCCGTATCAGGAGAAGATCAGATTGATGGTGCTGGAGGTAGTGCGGGAAGAAGCAGGTCGCGAACTCTCTGCTGCCGCTCGGTTCAGCAACCAGGACTTTGACTGGGAAGAATTCAACGCTCAGTTCCGCAAGGACTACGGAGCAACTTCCCTTAAGGAATTGATGCGCTACGCACGTATCAAGTTCGGGTTGAACAGCCTGGACGAAATCCGAGAACGCCGAGTTCAACACAAACAACGCCGACGAGAGCGCATCGCCAATGCAGGCGGCTTCGCAGACCTCTCCGATGAGGATGCAGGATACAGCTTAGAGATGGAGGATTTGGAGGGAGACGACATCGAACTCGAATAAACTAAACTCTGCCGATGCCTGCAAGGAATCCCAGACCTTAATTCAGTCTGGGATTCTTTTTTTAGCACTCTTGTGAAACAGCGGTGGAAGTTGGAGGCAGAGGCGACCACAGGTTGCAGGTTTTGCGAGTTCAATCGAATGAAATTACAAAATGGATTGAATTGGACAGATTGCGTCTGCCGACGCGATTTTCGTGAGTAAAGCCAATCAATAGTGAATAAGGAGAAGAAAATGGCTAAGAACACCGCTAAAACTGCGATCCGCACTGCTGCTCTGGAACAAACGATTTCCTATGCCGAAAAGGTACGCCTAATGGTCATCGAAGTGCTCAGGGAAGAGTCCGGACGGGAACTGGCTGCAAAAGCTCGCTTCAACGGACAGACCTTCGACTGGGAGCAGCACAACGCTGACTTTCGCAGCGATTATGCGGACTGGAGCCTAGAGCAACTGTTGGCAGCAGCCCGTAAGTTTTACGGACTCAAGAACCTCGACGCTCTTTCACAGCGTCGTGCCGCTCACAAGCAACAGCGGGCTGAGCGAATCGCACGGGCTTCCTAAGCCGAAAAAATGAGCTACTCTCTTTGATGTAGCTCATTTTTTTACAAATTTGTCTTCCTTGGTCTGCCACGTTTCTTTGATAGTCCGGCTTTGCGTCTCGCTCTCATGAGTTCCCGCATCTGCTCTCGGCGGGCTGTCTGCTTGCACTCGTTACTACAGTAAAGCGGCACAGGACCAGGAAACCGATGCTGTGTCACTGTCTGTTCGCATACGGTACAGGTAAACGTTACCTCCCGCGTGTTGACACGGCGTGCGTGCTGCTTTTGTTGTCGTACCTGGACTTCTGGCTCGTCGTGCATAAAAAATCTGTTAGCATAACTTGCAAGTTATGCTAACAGATTTAAGCGGCGATTGCCAAGAAAAAGCGATCGCCTGAACTCCTGCCTTTGTTACCAAGATGCGCCGCTAACTGTAGCGGCGCATCGTTCTCCTTAGACTCTTTTTTCATTCCCGTTCGCACTACTAGGAGAGCGAAAAATTTCGGGGGAGATCGGCGGCAATCAGTGGTTTTAAACACTAATCATTCCAAAGACCTTGAAACCTGGCAGATGCAAGTTC
>NZ_RSCK01000146.1:0-10470 GCF_003991895.1 Chroococcidiopsis cubana SAG 39.79 | reverse complement strand
TTTTTATATTTTTAGCTGGGTAGCTTGTTAACTCAGTACTGCTGAGTCATTTTGTCATTGGTTAGTCTAAACTCCAGTTATAACTAGCATCTGTCTAAAATACACTGTCAAAGATAGCGATCGCCCATAATACCTTGTCGCGATCGCAAATACTATTGATGAGTTTGCAACCAGGTGACTAGATTCTCAATCGTAGAAAATCTTAATAGAGCTTCTGCTAATTCTTCTCACTGGGTACTGGATAGCTGTTGAAGGCGCGATCGCACCTTTGCTTCAACTGCACCCAATCGCCATGTGAGTCTTTTCAAAACGGCTGCTAACTCTCCTTCTTGCCTTCCTGGCAACCGGAATACTCCACTCTAACACTTAGGTATAGTGGGGGTATAACTCGTTGTTAATATCTGGAACAGCTCGCGATGAAAGTTAAAGGTACAAAGCGTGGTAAAAACATTGAATTATTAGAAGAGATAAACATTCCTGATGGCACAGAAGTTCACATGGAAGTTGAGATCGAGCAGCCTTTAAGCGAACAGGAAAGACTAACTAGACTCAACCAAATATTTGGAGCATGGAAAAATCAACCCGATCTCGATACGATATTTTCTGAGATTGACACACAGCGTCATGCCGAGCGGGGTAGAGCAATAGAAACCCTTGATGAGTAAGGAAAAAATTTGTATATTTGTTAGATACAAATATTTGTGTAGCTTTACTCAAACAAAATATTTTTGCTATCAAACAATTTAATGCCAAAGCAAGTCTTTGCTATCTTCCCACAATTGTAGTAGCTGAATTGTATAAAGGAGTCTACTGCTCTCAACGGGTACAGCAAAACTTAACTATACTAGAGCAATTTCTGAACTTGATGCCAGTTATTGAGTTTGACCGGAGTGCAGCTGAAGAATTTGGCAAGATTCAAGCTGAGTTAAGAAAAATTGGCAGACCAACAGGAGAAATAGACGCAATAATTGCTGCGATCGCCCGTTTTCGACAAGATATTCTTGTAACCGATAACACGCGCCACCTTATCAATATTTCAGGCTTGCAACAAGAGAACTGGCTTGAACCTTGACAAGAATCACCCCCCGCTAAATCTGCCATTGCTGTTTCTCCCGTGCTGTCACCAGAAATTCCAATTTGGCGCGATCGCGTTTCATTTCCCCTACACTCGAACCTTGGTAGAAAAGCGCCCCTGTGGGACAAGCATTCACACACTTACCGCAGGAAGTACAAGTTTGTGACGTTCCCCAAGGTTGACTCAAATCGGTAATGACGTGCGAGTTTGTGCCTCTACCTGCCATATCCCAAGTATGCGCCCCTTCGATTTCATCGCAGACTCGAATACAACGAGTGCAGAGAACGCAACGGTTATGGTCAATGCCATAGCGATCGTGAGACACATCAACTTGGCGATCGGGAAAATGATATTCTAATCGGACGTGTTCCATACCCATTTCAATCGCCAAGTCTTGCAATTCACAGTTACCATTCGCCACGCAAACCGAGCAAATATGATTGCCTTCTGCAAACAACATTTCGACAATCGTGCGACGATAATTCTGCAACCTTGGGGTATGAGTTTTCACTTCCATCCCCTCCGCAACTTTCGCTACACAAGCGGGTTGCAGTTTATGACTGCCAGCAATTTCTACCAAGCAAAGCCGACAAGCACCAACCTCTGAAACTCCTTCTAAATAGCAAAGTGTCGGAATATGAATTCCCGCATCCCTTGCTGCCTCCAATATGGTTTGCTCCTCAAGGGCGCTGATGAGTTGGTCGTTAATTGTTAAAGTTTTGACTGCCATTGCTATTGTTCTACCTTGCCTTTAAATCGCAGTATCTACTGGCGCTGCCATCAACCAAAGTCAAATACTCATCTCGGAAATAACGCAAAGTGCTAAGTACTGGATTAGGTGCAGATTGACCCAGACCGCACAAACTGGTATTTTTCACCATGTCACACAGTTCTTCCAACAATTCCAAATCGGTTAATGATGCCTCACCTTGCCGAATCTTGGTTAATAAACGATGTAACTGTACAGTCCCGACACGACAAGGAATACATTTACCACAAGACTCATCCATGCAAAATTCCATAAAAAAGCGGGCAACATCTACCATGTTGGTCGATTCATCCATGACAATCATGCCACCAGAACCCATCATCGAACCAAGTTGAGCCAGCGATTCGTAGTCTACAGGCGTATCAAAAGCTGAAGCTGGGATGCATCCGCCTGAAGGTCCACCAGTTTGCACGGCTTTAGCCACCCCGCCACCGGGTACGCCGCCGCCCATTTGCTCGACGATTTGTTGTAAAGTCGTTCCCATCGGGACTTCAATCAAACCCGTATTGCGAATTTTGCCTGCTAAAGCGAAGACCTTTGTACCTTTACTTTTTGCTGTACCAATACTGGCAAACCAGTCAGCACCTTTACGAATAATCGGCGCGATATTAGCAAAAGTTTCGACGTTGTTAATTAGAGTCGGATTTTTCCACAAACCAGATTTAGCAGGATAAGGAGGGCGAGGACTGGGTAAACCCCGCTTGCCTTCGATCGATGCCATTAATGCGGTTTCTTCGCCACAGACATAAGCACCCGCACCAATGCGAATATCAATTTTGAAATCAAAAGGTGAATCAAAGATTTGACTGCCTAACAAACCGAGGCGTTGGGCTTGACGAATGGCAATTTGGAGGCGGCTAATGGCAGTAGGATATTCAGCTCGAACGTAGATGTAGCCTTGGTTTGCCCCGATCGCATACGCCGCGATCGCCATTCCTTCCAGCACCCGATGCGGGTCGCTTTCCAAGACGCTGCGATCCATAAATGCGCCAGGATCGCCCTCATCAGCGTTGCAGATAACATACTTGCGTTCTCCCTTTGCCTTAGCTACCGTTGCCCATTTCAAACCCGTGGGATAACCAGCACCACCACGTCCCCGCAAACCACTTTGGGCGATCGCCTCTACCACCTCGTTCGGCTGCATCTCGTGCAAAACGTGGTAGAGTCCCCGATATCCTTCTGCCGCAATATAAGATTCAATCCGTTCTGGATCGACCTTACCGCTATTTTCTAAAACAATTGGCATTTGTTGAGTAAAAAACGGCTGGGTCAAATCGCCACGTTGTAGAGACGTTTCATGGAGAGACGTTTCATGAAACATCTCTCCATCTGTATCTATCGTGGCAACGATCGCGGGTGCATCTTTAGGAGTGACTTTTTCGTAAAGCGTGCTTTCTGCGACCTGTACTAACGGTCCTTGACTGCACAAGCGCATACAACCAACACCACAAACCTGCACTTTATCCCCTAAACCCGTCTCTGCCACTACTCGTTCAAGCCTTTGTTTCACAGCTAGGGAATCAGCAGATAGACACCCCGCAGCTACGCAACAACGAATCTGTATCGGTTTTTGAGCGGCGCGTTCGTGTTGGGCAATCTCCTGTAATTGGGTTAAATCCATTTTTTAGCTGCCTCCTCGCCACGACCGATTTCGACTCCACTCTGAAGTTAGAAAAGAAGTATGAGAAACTTGTGAGGATACGCTCGGCTGGCGCGAAATCTACCTGCCTTCCAGCCATTCTTCCAGGCGATCGCAAGTTGACTCTGCCGTTTGATGTCCGCATACAGTCCCGTCAAATACAACCGCAGGAGCGATACCACACGCACCCAGACAACGGGCTGTCAGTAAAGAAAGTTGTTTATCTGCCGTCGTCTCACCAGCACGAATCTTAACGTTCTGCTCGACTGCTGCCAAGATTTGTGCTGCACCCTTAACATAACAAGCAGTTCCAGTACAAACCGTACAAGTGTGAACTCCTTGGGGTGCAAGAGAAAACAAGTGATAGAAAGTTGCCACCCCATAAACGCGACTGGGAGGCAATTTCAAGCTGCGACTAACGTACAGCAGAACGTCATCTTCCAGATAACCGAAAAGCTCCTGTGCTTTGTGTAAGATCTCGATCAGTGCATCTTGTCGAGCCTGATGTCGCTTAATCGTGACATCTAGAAGCTTAAAACGCTTATCGCCACTCGGATGAGTCGTGACGGTAGCTCGATATTGCACTTTTGCTGGGGGATGAGAATGCATATTTTTGTTGCTCGCAGCTCAATTTAGCTTGCCATCCAGTCAAAAATCTGCTCTAACTGCTCCAGAGAAATTAGACCGTACTGCCACAGCAGCATGGGTAAGGGACCGGGATTCTGCTCGTTCAGCCGCAATACCATCGCGATCGCCTTGGGTGAAATTGCCAATTTTTCTTGTAAGAAGTCGAGCAGTTGCTCTTGGTGGCTCGCGTTCATCTCTTGTTTCATCGCTCGTCGCAGTTCAGTCAAATTTTTTGTCAAGATGCAAATCGCGTCTTGACAAAAACGTCAATGTGTAACTACACCCTCAACAGCAGCAACTTCCAATAAAGTTTTCAAAACTGAATCTGGATTGAGACTGATGGAGTCAATTCCTTGTTCGACCAAGAAACGGGCAAATTCTGGGTAATCGCTGGGTGCTTGACCGCAGATCCCGATCTTGCGCTGGTTTTCTTTAGCTTTAGCGATCGCCATTTGTACCATCTCTTTCACGCCTTCATTGCGTTCGTCGAATAGGTGCGCGACTAAACCAGAATCGCGATCGAGTCCCAAAGTGAGTTGCGTTAAGTCATTGGAACCAATTGAGAATCCATCAAACACTTCGCTGAATTGTTTCGCCAAGATAACGTTGTTAGGAATCTCGCACATGACGTAGACTTGCAACCCATTTTCGCCCCGTTTTAAACCATATTTTTCCATTTCTGCCATCACCTTGCGTCCTTCCGCAGGCGTGCGACAGAAGGGAACCATTGGAATGACGTTGGTTAAACCCATCTCATCCCGTACCCGTTTCAAGGCTTGACACTCTAGGGCGAAACCTTCACGATATTTCTCGTCGTAGTATCGAGACGCACCACGCCAGCCAATCATCGGGTTTTCTTCATCTGGCTCAAATTGCTTCCCACCGAGAAGGTTAGCATACTCGTTGCTCTTGAAGTCAGACAGACGCACGACTACAGATTTGGGATAAAAAGCAGCCGCGATCGTCGCTATCCCCTGAGCTAGCCGATCGACGAAGTATGATGGTTTATCTTCATATAGCTGTGTCAGCAAGGCAATTTGATTTTTAGCATCCTCGTCTTCTAATTTGTCGAAATGTATCAAAGCCAAGGGATGCACCTTAATATGATTGGCGATGATAAATTCCAATCGTGCCAAACCCACACCATCATTTGGTATGGCTGCTAGACTAAATGCTTCCGAGGGATTGCCCACATTCATCAAGATCTGGGTGCGCGTCCGCGGTAGGTTTTCTAACGCCACCTCCTTCACCTCATATGGCAAAATCCCCTCGTACACCCGTCCTTCTTCCCCTTCCGCGCAGGAAATCGTCACTTCCTGACCTGTTTTTAATTGGGCGATCGCATTACCAGTTCCCACAATCGCGGGAATTCCCATTTCTCGCGCGATAATTGCCGCGTGACACGTCCTCCCACCTTGATTAGTCACGATCGCGCTGGCTTTTTTCATAATCGGTTCCCAGTCGGGATCGGTCTTATATGTCACCAAAACTTCCCCTGGTTGAAAAGTGTCGAGTTTGTGGACATCCAAAATCACCCGCGCTTTACCAGTACCGATCGCCTCTCCGACTGCACGACCTCTTGCCAGTACGGGCGCATTGCTATGTGCCCCTACAAGTTGATAGCTCTTGATAGTATTGGTAGATTTTTGCGATTGTACGGTTTCGGGACGGGCTTGGACGATGAATAATTCTCCCGTTAAGCCATCCTTTGCCCACTCAATATCCATCGGGGTATAAACGCCGCGTACTGCCGAATAATGGTCTTCAATGATACAAGTCCATTGAGCTAAAATCAGAACTTCATCATCCGTGAGAGCATATTTGACTCGTTCTGATTCCGGTACGGTGACGTTTTTTGTCAGCTTGCTACCACCGACATCGTAGACCATTTTAATTTCTTTACTGCCCAAGCGTTTTTCCAAAATGGGGCGAAAACCTTGTTGCAGTGTTGGCTTAAAGACAAAATATTCGTCGGGGTTAACTGCACCTTGGACGACGTTTTCCCCTAAACCATAGGCAGCGGTAATCAGGGCAGCATTTTTACACCCCGTTTCCGTATCGATGGAAAACATCACGCCAGAAGCCGCTAAGTCAGAACGTACCATCTTTTGCACGCCCACTGACAAGGCAATATTAAAATGGTCGAAGCCTTTAATCGTGCGATAGGAAATAGCACGGTCGGTAAACAGAGAAGCAAAACATTTATGACAAGCTTCTAGTACTGCTTGTACGCCGTGGACGTTGAGGTATGTTTCCTGCTGTCCGGCAAAACTTGCATCCGGTAAATCTTCGGCTGTAGCGCTAGATCGAACTGCTACATCAGTCTCACCACTAGAACGCTGGCACGATTCGCGATATTCTGGCGCGAGGCGATCGCACAAACTCGCTGACGTGTCGCCATATTTTTGACACAATTGCAAATAAGCATCCGCGATCGCGCTGGCTAATTCTGACGGAAACGGCGTATTGAGAATTAAAGCACGAGCTTGCTTACCTCGTTGCCGCAGATTATTTCCATCTTCCACATCTAGATCGGCAAATAGCGATCGCAACTGCTCTTGTAAGCCTGCTTGCTCGATAAAGTAGCGATAAGCATGAGCTGTTGTGGCGAAACCCATAGGTACGTTTATGCCTTTGGGTGTCAGTTGTTGAATCATTTCACCTAAAGAGGCGTTTTTACCACCTACTAAAGGAATATCTGCAATGCCAACTTCCTCAAACCATAGCACAAAGGCTTGTTCTTTAGAACTCTGTAACTGTTGCCGCTTCGCTGTTGATTGCAACATAGACTCAATTCCTCTCATATTTAGGTTGAGTCAATAGAAACTCGATAAGCCTTGGAAAAGCCATTGACTCTATCTACTTGCTCTACAGTTATGGGTTATATAGAAACAGTTTGAGGAAGTTGTGAGGAAAATTTCAGTAACATCTGTAGGGGCGCACGGCTGTGCGCCCCTACAGATGGTGTGTTTACCCAATTGAAAACCCCTATAAGTACGCTAGAAGTATTTTCTACTCATCTCGTAACAGCCAGAAACCAGTATAGGTCATGCCTGAATCATCGGGTTGGACTAACAAGAAATGCAAACCTTGACTCTGTTGCTGTCGCTGTGCGTAAGTTTGAGCAAGGTTTTCGAGAAGAGAGTAGAATCCACTGCCTTGTTTTGTATGGTGCTAAGTATGGTGTGAGGTGCTGCAAAAGTAGATATTTTGTAGCAATACTTAACAGCCACCTTCAGGGAGCAGCGCCAGCAGGTCTTGGAGTAGGGCTGGCGTGTTAACTAGCATCACTTCACTCTCAGCTTCTTTATCTTTTTACCTAGTTGGGTAAACTTATAGCCCAACATCTCGTAATCTACGCCTTCCCGAAGCATTGCTTTCAAATTATCGTCGTCTGTTCTGAGGACAGCATCTAGAAACTTTGTGTCTATAGAGAAGGTTGGAAGAATTGCTTCTTGAAAAAACCTTTCTGCGTTACTTCTCGTTTTTGACTCTTTGTTAGTTGACAGATATTTTTTTTTTGCCAGGTTGAAGACAAGCATTAATACTGAGTCGCTTTCATTAGAGGCATCATCAATAGCTAATTTCTTGTAGTCATCAAATAATTTGGAGGGTACTACAATTTGCTCTAATTGTTCGTCATCCCCATCCCAGCTACTTTTTGGTGTAAATAAGTAGGCACTATAGGAGTTATATTCATTCAGCTTTTCAGAAGCTAAAGCCTCCTGATACTTTCTCTCGTCTTCTTCTCTTTCCTCTTCTAGCCTCTTACGAAATTTCTCTTCATTGAGCCTCAACCGTTCTTTTAGTTCTCTATACTTACGTAGTTCCTCCTCTTTCTCCTCGCTCCATTCTGGAATTACTGGCGAAGGTTTCTCATTTTGAGAATTCTTCGGTTGGTAGTTTTTTCTCATCCTCAAAGCATCTGAGCTAGGATTAGCTTTCTTTTCTTGCTGCAACTGCTTGTACTCTGGGATTTCGTTAATCCAGCGATGAGCTGTTTTGTAGTTGATTTTCAACCCTTGCTCAACTAGTTGCTTGATTGTGGCTGATAGGCTCAATCCCCACTCTTGGCTTTCTTCCCATATCCAACGAGCCACAGCAAGGTAGTGCTTATCCCCAGCTTCTATTTCTCGGTTAGCCCATTCAATAGTTCTATATGTGGGTGTCACCTCTGCCATATCATCTACATCAACCTTTTTAATCTTGCCTGTAACTGCATCTTTAATAATCATTGGAATTCTCCCCCCTTCTTGGCTTGTTGTAACTCTTGTTCTATTAAAATCTCGACCAGTGAATTTACTGAGCGTTTACGAACCTTAGCTAACCTTGCTAGCTCATCCTTAATGTCCGGTTGTAAATAAACGCTAATCTGCTTTTTCCCTTCAGGTGTTCCCATTTTTACCTCGTACTAGGACTGTCCTTACTCTACACCCTAATCTTAACATAAAATAACAGGAAAATAATTTTTCATCCTGTGAAAATCCTGTTATACTAGAAATATGAAAAGACAAAGAGCGACTGCACTCCGTGGAAAAGATAGCAGCCGCCCTTAGCACCCAAAAAAGAGGATGTACCAATCATGTTACCACTTCAAACGATTGATGCTCACGGTATCCCCACCGTAGAGTTTGGCTATGAACCAGAAGTACAAGATACTTTCCAAATCTCGAATGAAATCACGTATCTCTCCGTAGACCCAAGTGACACAGAAGTAGGACTACACCTCATCTTGGTGGTGCTTTCTAACGACAATAACCGGATGCATTATGTAGATGTCCTTTGCCAGTCTCTAAACACCTGCAAGGCGCTCCTAGAGGCTGCTCAGGTAGTGTATTTGGTGTTCCCACCCCAGGACTACACCATCGTTAATTTCTGGGAGACCCAAGAATCACCTTTCTGAGCCAACTCGTTTTTGTTTTAGGAGTGGAAATCAGCGCATATTTTACTGGTTATCCGCTCCAAGCTAAATCAGATGTCTCAAAGCTAGCTCTATTGAGTCAATGCATTTCCTACAAACCACTTTCACCGATGTTACAACTAATCTTTCCAACATCGATTGAGTAATTGCCATGCGAGGTAAAGCCAGAACATTACAGAGAAACATATCGTTTTCGCTCTCTGATGTGGAGGGGATTGAGGCGATAGCAGACGCTCAGGGAGTGTCATTTGCAGAGATAGTTCGACGAGCGATTACAGAGTATTTGAGTACACAAACAAAGGAGTAAATCAAATGGACAGTTTTTACACAGAAACATTTAGCTTTGCCACGCAATACGCATTCGAGTTCAAAGGAAACAAAGCCAATTTCTACCTCGAAGGTGACACGGAATCGGTAACGCTGAAATTCAATCGCGAGAAGCAGACTATTACTGCTGCCGTACGTGATTACGGGTCTCATCCAAATCCAAACAGCGAAAGATTTTCAGAAACTACCAGAACCTTTCAGGTAGACGATGCAGCCGACCTAGACTCTGCATTCGAGTGCTACGGAGGTGTAAGGGAGTACGCTAAGCGACGTGCTGAAAACATGTTAGTAGATGCCTACTTTGCAGCCTCTGGCGCTGGATTTACTAAGCAAGGTTTTCTGGATGTAGCAACTTCGCTTGTTAAGAGTAACGCTGCTGAGTTTGGTCGTCAGCAAATGTTGGACAAATACTTGAGTAAGAGAGGTGTAGAAGCCTAAAAATAAAAAGCTGCTCCTGAGACGGAAACACCCAGGGGCAGCCTACTTCACGATGGTACGGGAGAAGTTAACACATCACATTTAATTCAATTATGACTGTTTCATTGATGACTCAGAATTACAACAGAATGAGATTTTTTCAAGTATGAAAATTTACAGCTCCAAAACCAAACTGACACGTCAAGAGTTAAAAAATCCATACTTCTGTGGCAAGTTTCGTGTAGAAGATTTTGATACGTCAGATAACGAGGCTACGATTATTCCTGCATCAGCGAGTGCTATGTCCTTGCCTTTATTCGTGTACTGTGACCGAGTAATGAAAGTAGGAGAGGTGGTGGAAGGATACCTTAACGACCACCCAGCTAGAAATCCTGGAAACCTTCGCTTTATTGAGGCAGAGAAATGACTAAAAGAAGACGGTGGTGTGACGAGCGGCTGATTGATGAGGTATTCAACTTGATTGACAAGTTCCAGTTACCTCGCGATGTGATGCCCAGCGCAACTCTAATTCAAAAACACAACAAGTCTTTGTACAACGCCATCCACATCTACTACGGTGGCTGCATCCAAGCTGCTAGATTGCTTGACCTCAAACCCAGGGCAAACGCATCTAAATTTATACCAAGCTTAAAGTGATATTCTGGAACAAATACTTTTATGGAGAAATAAGCGTC
>NZ_RSCK01000145.1:0-10799 GCF_003991895.1 Chroococcidiopsis cubana SAG 39.79 | reverse complement strand
TATAGTCATTGAACCTCCTGTATCTTGTTATGCGACTTCTAGTTCATTCACCGCAGTTTGCAAAGCTGCTAAAAAAACATCAACACTCTGTGCGCCAACAATCGTTTCTCGACCAATTTTGATTGACGGTACGCCTCGTATATTTCGGCTTGCTGCTTGCTCCTCTAATGCTTTTACTTCCTCAATACCTTCAGTAGAATTTAGAAATGCTCTAACTTTGTCAGCGTCTAACCCAACTTCCTTAGCAAGTTTGGCTAGGGTTTCGACATTGGTAATATCTTGTCCTTGCGTAAAGTAAGCGTTCAAAATTCGCTCAACCATTTCCGTCGCTTTGCCTTCCTGCTCGGCAAACCAACTCAAGCGATGAGCCTTTAGAGTATTTGGAGTAACCTGCATTAAGTCATAGCGAAATTCAATGCCGTCACCTATAGCTGCCTGCATTGTTTGAGCATCTAACGCTTGTGAATATTCCCAACTACCAAATTTGTTAGAACGATAGGTTTTACGATCCATGCCTGCTTCTGGCATAGTTGGGTTTAACTCAAACGGATACCAAAGGCGTTTAATCTCAATAGGAGTTTTTAGTTGCTCAATTGCTCGATTGAGTCTTTTATCTACTACTAAACACCAAGGACAGATAAAGTCCAAAGTGATTTCAATTGTTAAGGTCACGGGTTTGTTTCCATTAATTCCTGACCTTTTAACGATAACTCCATTCATAAAGAATGATAATATAGCTACTACGCTTAAAACCTTTGCGTTTTATGCAACGATGAAAATCTAGGAAAGTCGATGGATCAGTTTGCAGCGATGCGTGCTTTCGTCAAAGTGGTAGAAACTGACGGATTTTCTGAAGCTGCACGACAAATGCAGATGGCAGTTTCTTCCGTGACTCGTCAGGTAAATGCTCTAGAAGAAATGCTTAATACCCAATTACTCAACCGCTCAACTCGCAGCGTTACCCTGACAGCGCAAGGACGTAAATATTACGATAAGGCAGTTCGTATTCTGCAAGATGTGGAGGAAGCGAACTTGTGTGTGATGGAGCAGGATATTCCACGCGGATTATTGAAAGTTAATATACCAGTTGCCTTTGGAAGACTGCATATCGCACCTATCGTCAATGATTTTCTGATTCAGTATCCAGAAGTAACGTTAGATTTGAGATTAAGCGATGGATTGTCTAATCTAGTGGAAGAAGAGTTAGACGTTGTAATTCGCATCGGAAACCTCGACAGGTCTGGGGCAAATCTAATTTTGCGTAAAATTGCCTCGTATACACGCCTCGTCTGCGGCAGTTCAACGTATTTTCAACAGCATGGTAAACCCAAACATCCAGACGATTTAGTACATCACAACTGTCTATTGTTTACCTATTTCATGGGGTATGATATCTGGCGGTTCAAACGAGACACTGAATTTTGCGAGGTTAAAGTGAGTGGTTCCTTAATATCAAGTAATTCTGAGGTACTCCGCCAAGTTTGTTTGGATGGTACGGGTTTGATTTTGATGCCAACTTGGTTAATTGGTGAAGACATCCGCAAAGGAAGTTTGCAAGCGGTACTGAGTGATTTTCAAGTGTATCCCCAAACCAGTGTAGATATGGGCATTTATGCGCTTTATTTGCCAAATCGGAGAAATTCGCTGCGGGTCAAAACCTTCATCGATTTTTTAATTAAACAATTTGGTAATCCGCCTTACTGGGAAGAAACCACGCTTTGAACTGGGTTATGGCAACGATTATTCAATGGTCAATGTTATCTCGTTCCGTGGCACTGTTTTACACGTATCCCGAATCAATCCGGTGTATACCTTCCATTGCTCCGCGCCGCGATACCGCAATTTTGATATGGCAGATACGGCAAACTCTAGTTCAGGGAAAATCAGAATTTCACCCTCGACGGGAGAGAAGCCATCGTTCTTCCACCTAGACTGCATCTCATCCAGTTTTCTAAATAAATCGTCTGAATCACTCATGACGCAGATACTTTGCACTCTACAAGGATTCAAGAGCGAATGCTCTAGTCAACAACAATAGAACATCTGGAAGAACCGTGACACTTCCACCAGCCCGCCCGTGAGTAGCATTGGAACAGGAATGTACGCTAAGCCCAAGATGCTTACTATAATTGAGTTTTAGCCGTCGCCCACAAAAGGTGTTGATTCCTGTGATAAGAATCTTTATCACAGGAAAACTATCCTCAAAGCCTGAATAAACGGTGACGATGAGGCATTGAAGAAGGTAGAAATTTTATTGTTATCACAGGAATGGCATTGAGCCGAGATCTGTGTTTTTTCCGGCAAGATAGTCTGAAAACCATTATCCTGCCTGATTTTGATAATTTGAGCCAGTAGGGTCAAAAAGCCATGTTTGGTAACGAGAAATCAAGCCTTTTGGGGTCATCTTGCTGGAAAAAACACGAATCTCGGCTCAATGCCGGAATCAGTCGAAGCGCGTACATTTTGGTTCCAATCCTACTCGCACGCGCAGCCCACCAACTTTAAAACCAGAAAACCAGATAGCTTGCTTACCATCAATCTGGTTTGCCGAACTTAACTTCCAGTGCTTCAACGATCGCGGCAGTCATCGTCGTCCCCTGCCTTTTTGCCTCTGCTGCCCAGTGGCGGCGCAGCTTAAGCGGCACTTTGACGCAGAGGTTGACTTCCGGCTCTAACTCTGGAGTATCTTGGACATCATCAGTGATATTAATCTGGTTTTCTGGTTGATTGTTTTTCTGGTCATTTGGTTTGCTGGTATTCTGGTCTGATGTCTTTCTGGCTTGCTTGATTAATTCGCCGTATTTGCTCATTTCAAGATCTCCATAATTTCTGCTCCCAGCGATAAATAATCATTCCAAGCGGCTCTGGCGCGGGCATCATCGATGTCTCGAATCGACACCCCCGCCAAAGCTGCCTTGGGGAATCCAGAGGTACGGCGAATCATGGTCTGAAACACCGGAACTCCGCCCCTCCGCAAGTCTTCACGCATCTGCTCTCCCTCCTTAGAAGGGTAGGGAGGAACGATCGTCAGCAGGGCGCGGTAGTTTGCCTCTCCCAAATCTCGCGCTGTCTCCAGCATCGGCTGGAGGCTGAGGACATCGGGAGCCGTGGGCAATACCAGCAACTCGCAGCCCTTCGCCAGCTCCTTGAGGTCGTCGGAATGGGGGCGTGCGGGAGTGTCGATCACCACGTAATCAGCGGAGGCTACCATTTTCATCGCCTGCCGCTCGTCAGCCACGGTAAAGGGCAACTTTCCCCGTGCCGCCCACGAGAGCGTCGTGCGGTTGGGGTCGCCATCCACCAGGACTGTCTTGCCCTTTTCGCTGAAGTAGGTCGCCAAGTGGATAGCAGTGACGCTCTTGCCCACCCCGCCTTTGTATCCAGTCACCGTGAGAATTTTCATCTGGTTATCTGGTTTTATTGCTTATTGTAATACCAGAAAGGATGCTTTCTGTCTAGCCAGATTTACTCTCAGCTTGGTACTGCTAGAAAGGCAACCATTTTTAAAACAAGCAACGCGCCACCACCTAAAGCGATCGCAGCTGGGCAATAAACTTATTCAACGCCGACTCGATCCGCTCCTTGCTTTCAGCTCGTCGCTGCACCTTCCAGGTTCTCAGGATGCGATCGCGCAATTCTTCTAAATCTGGTAGCACCTTACTTTGCCCCAGGTTGCAGCGCACCTTTACACTACCCCTGGTGGCAGTGTTGAAACGCGCTCTCTGCTCATGGTGAATTTTGGCGGTTGACAAGCATCACGATCCTGGAGCCAAAAGAGAATGCACTTCGGCTATGCGAGTAGCCTTTCTCTGCTCCCTTTGGTTCAGCTCGATTAGTTGAGAAAGCAAGTATTCTCTCTGTTGAGCAGTTGTGGCAGCTTCTAGCCGCTGCTCCAGCTTTGACACTTTCTGTTGCCACAAGATCTTGTGTCGCTCTGGTGTGATACAAGCAAACACCCCACCGCACTTTAGCTCCAATTCCTCTAACTCTTGCAAATGCTTCTCTCGCTCTGATGGTGTTTCTAACATCGTTACTCTCCTGTCAACTCATCTAAAAAATCTTGTGCTGCTTCGGGAGTCAATGCCATTTCTGGCGTAATCGTCGAACCTGCCTCTGTTTCAATAAATCCCATTCTCCGATAAAAGTCAGCCGTGCCGCTAACAGCATCAACGACAACCCGACCGCCATAGCCCCGCTCTATACTCTCCCTAACTATTTGAGCCATCAGCATTGTCGCCGCTCTCCTCACAGCTCTTGGCTCGTCTCCTGTAATATTCCAAGGCGCAGTCGCGAGAAAGTCTACGTATATGTACTCACCTATGTCAGTGACAATTGCCCCAGCTTGTAAATTCCCATCACGATCTCGCATACCTCTAAAATCTTCCGGTTGCAGGAGCGCCCCCTCTTGTATGAGTGCTATCATTCCGGCATTGGCTTGAACCCGATCCCGCAGAGGCGAGTTATCTTCAATCGCCCGACTGAGATTACTATTGGCAACTCTACTCCATTCTTCTAATTCTTGGTGGATGGTATAGTCTGCTCGATCTACAAAAGAAAACACACGGGAATCCTCAGGGCAAGTAATTCAAAAATCCGATAGAGATACCGTTGTTTAAATCTCCCACAAGGTATTTCAAGACATTCATCGGGAGTTTTCAAGAGTTTTGGTATTTGCAAGGGGTTCCAAGGTGAAAATAAGGAATCAGACTGGTGGAATGCCAAAAAATTCGACCTAATGTTAGAGTTGCTGCCATGAAGTGCCAAGTAACCCGTAAGCTATGCATTGTATGGCTTTTGAAAGCCCTACAATGAATGTTAGTAAATCTGGGCAACCCTCACAGGGATGGCTATCCAAGGTTCTATGTTTGTTGCGCCCGCAAGCTTCCCCGGAGGTTACCTCCGGGGAAGCTTGCGGGCGCATAATTAGGGTTGCCCAGATTTACATAGATTTATCTCTCGCCAGCTGGAAGTATACAGCTCAAGAACGCTATGTTTTTGACTCTATGTCAGCAACCCTAACATTAGACCAATATCGCCAACACAAGCGCCAACGATTTGAAAGCTGGCGTGAATTGAGTGGTACTCAAGTTGCTGCCCGAGCCCAGAGACTGCTGTTCTCCCTAGAGAATAGTGTCTTTTGGGATAAGTGCTTGATTAACTTGACAATGCCTTGACAGGTAAGCGAGTGGAGAGTTAGGAAAAGGTAAGGGAACGACGTCTGCCATGTCACAGTCACCTGACTATCAAGCCGATACTTCTATAAGCAATAGGCAAGCACTTAAAGCAATTGAGCAAGAGGAAAAATTACTTTCAGCGGTTTACTACGGCTTCGTTTCCCTTCTAGCTGTTGGCAGCACGTTCTTTAGCCCATCAGGAGTACTGGCACTTCCTCCAATGTGGCTGCTACTAAAGCGGAATCATAAGCTCAATCAAATCCACCGCAGCATGACAGCCCTTCTAGATTCGTTTGAAGACCTGGGGGTAGAGATCATCCCACGGCTGGAAATTCCAGGACAGGGTTCATTGGACTTGTTTGTTAGGTTTCCATCCAAACACTTATTTGCCATCGCCCTTCGTTCGCAGGGCAAATCGACGATTTTCTACAACGAAGCTTCAGAAGCTCTTTACATCCGCCGTCAGCAAGGGGGAAGGGGTTTGAATCAGTGGAAATTTGACCACATTCAACAACTTAGCGATCAAGAATACTGGCTGCGAAGGAACCAAAGTGACTTGTTTGGCAAATCATCTAGGGATAAGCGTCGTCCCTTGGTGAAACTGCTGGTGTTGACTGGACAAACTCGATTAGGGAAGCATTCAGAACATTTATATGCAATGATTGGAAATCAAAAGGTTTTATTACTTCGCAAACGAGCTAGTGTTTATGTTCTTATGGAGGAGCAGCTAACAGATTTTATCAAGGCTTGGTTAGCCCAACAGCCTCAATAACGCCCAAACGCCCCGTGTCGAGATTCCGACAGCAGGGCGTTTAGAAAAAAATGGAATCGGGTCGTCGTTCAATTAATCTACGTATCCATCTATTTTCAAGTGTACGCTACTAACAGTAGTGTTGCATCAGGGGAACCATAAATTCAGTTGACGGTGCTGCTTTTTTTGCAATCTTCTTGGTTTGTACGTTCCCAAATGCCCTGAGCTTGATTTGGATATAGATTGACCCGATTCCTCCGCACACTTCAATGGAGGAAATCATGTCATTTACATCAACACTGCCAGAATTCGATCTCCGTAATTTTCTCGACCGTTTGACCCCTGCCAAAGAGAAGGGGCGTTATCTCTGCCCAGTGTGTGGCGGGCATAACCTCACGCTGAACGAGAAAACTGGGGCTTACCAGTGCTGGAACGGCTGTGAGTGCAAGGAGATCCGAAAAGCAATCGCGCCTCTACCAAGCTATAACTCTCCACCACGTCGCCATCTGATTACACGGCAGAAGGCACAGAAACTCCTGCCACCAGCACCACCATGCACTGTCCCAGTGCTAGCAAAGCTACCAACACCTGCTATTGACACGCCACAACCGCAAAATGACTTTGAGCGGGAGTTAGGTGAAGTGCTTAAAACTACCTACGTCTACTCGCTCACACCAAACGGACAGTTGCAGCGGTGGGTAGTGCGTACCGATTGGTCAGACCCAAATAAACCTAAAGGGCGTGATAAAACATTTAGGCAGTGGCATCGCGATGCTAGTGGACAAGTTATTTGCAAAAAAGGTAATGAAGCCTGGGAGCCTTATCGAATTGATGAATTTATCGCTGCACTAAAAGCTGCGACCGGATTTGCGGCTGGTCTAGTGCAGGAGGGAGAAGCAGGCGTTGAAAAAGCCAGAGCTGCTGGAATCGCTAGTATTACATGGCAGGGTTCGGCTTGGAGTCAAAACGATTTAGAACGAGCGCTACACCGAGTTAAGCAGTCTTGCCCCAAGGCGATTTTGGCGTTCTTGCGCGACAACGATGCCGCAGGCGAGAAAAAGGCTCAAGCTTTTCAGGCGGCTTGCACTCGCGTCGGGATTTTTAGCGTCGTCATCGACCCAGTTGCTATTTATTCCGAATTACCCGATAAGGGAGATCTTGTTGAGATTTTGGCGGCGATGGACGTACCAGAGTTTATCCGGCGGCTGGAGTCGGAGATTCATTCTTCGGTTGAGTCGCGGCGGCTTGAAGCAGAGCGAAAATCCGATTCCTTTGCGCTCGACATTCCAGATTCACTCGACCCCGATCCCGAATTTACCCAAAGAGCGCTCAATTTCCTTTACGGTGACAAGCCTTGGATTTGTGCTAGTGACAAACTCTATTTCTGGACTGGCAGTTACTACAAGCACAGTCCCGATGCGGTGGAACGCCCCAAAATCGCTAGCTTTTGTAACTCAATCGCCGTGCAGCAGAAGGATGGGTCAATCCGCTATCCCTACGCCAAGCCCTCTAAAGTGCGAGAGGCGTTGCAATGGGTCAAGGATAGGTTGGAGATCGATCCCAATCTGCTCAATCCCCCAGGGCTGAACTGTACCAATGGGGTGCTAGAGCTTGGGTGGAATGGCTCAACCCCCAGTTGGCGGCTGGTAGACCACGCTCCGGCGCTTTACTATACCTACGAACCGCTAGCGACATACGACCCCAATGCCTCGACAGAATTCTGCGATCGCCTACTAGCGGCACTAGAGCCAGGACAGCGCGAAATCTTTTTGAGAACTATTGCCGCGTCTTTGGATTTACCGACAGTGAGGAAGTATAAGGGGCGGCTAGTGCGCGGATTGCTGCTCAAAGGCGACGGTAGCAACGGCAAGGATAGCTTGAGAGAAGTTGTAGCAGCAATGTACGGCTATAAGGGGATGACGGGCTGCACCCTGACTGACTTCAAAGCTTACGATGACGGGCGCAAGTTTCCGCTTTCCCGGCTGCGATTAAGCCGGATCAACTGGGCGACCGAAAACGCTAACACAGCTAAATTGGACAAAATTCAAAGTATCAAGGCGTTTCTCACTGGCGACACCCTCAGCAGCGAAGGCAAAGGCAAAGACGAGGAAGATTTTACTCCCGCCGGAGTCGGGCTATTCAACGTCAACGACACGCCCAACCTTCAGGCATCCCTGGAGGCGATCGCCTCCCGCTGGGGCGTGTTGACTTTTACTAAGACATTCAAGATTGGAGCAGATCCGCTCAAGGGTGAAATCGAAGCCGACCCGCGCTTCAAATACGACCCTGAGTTTCTCCAGCAGCAAGTGCTACCAGCCTTCCTGAATCGAGTGTTGGCTGCCTTGGTTGACTTGATGCGCTTTGGGATTGATTTCAGTTGCACGAACCAAGCCCTGCTTGATATCCAAGCAGAAAACTCCCACCTCTTCCAGTTTTGTCAGCAGACGGGGTTAGGTTACGACCCGAACGGCACCCTCGGTATAGGTGAGCTATGGTCACGCCTCAAAGCCTGGTACATAGACAACGGCACTCTCACCATTGAAGTCAGTGACAAAGGTAAAGAGAAAAATATCTGGATTGACCAGGTGCGGAAAGGCGATGCCAACGTCAAAGGTGCAAATCAAGTCTTGGCGAGATTCATAGAGTTATTTCCCAAGGCGAAGCGCTGCCATCTGGGGAACAACTTGATGGGCATCCAAGGTTTAGCCTTTGGAATTAGCCACTTATCGCCACAAATTAGCCAGCCATTAGCCAATGAGTTAGCCTGTAACCCAGACACAGCAAGGAATATTAGCCAGTTAAGCCAGTTAGGTAATTCGGATGGAAAAAATGAAACCGAAACCTGCAACGCCCAACAGTCCGAACGCATAGAGCTAAAAAATCAAAACTGCGGCGAAGAAGTGACTCAACTGGCTAATCAGCCAGATACAGTAAGCGATATAGCCTCACAAGTGACTAATTCACTGGCTAATCAATCGCCAAAGAAGGCTAATGCCACACCAGTAGAAGCAGAGGCAGGGGCAAACAACGTTCCTTCACCACTCGCTGTAGCGGCACAGATCCTACAGTGTCAGACATGGGTAGCAGCAGTGGAGGCGATGGATTGTGTGGCAGCCGCGGTGAATCAAAAGCGAGCAACTGTTTTGACGATCGCGCTCAAACACATCAGCATTGAACAGCGCCAGCACCTAGTCCGCTTACTCGCTGCCCACATGCAGCAATTTCCACAGGACAGCGATGCTTATAGCTGGCTACCTCAATCAAGTCGGAAACTTAAACAGAAAGCGCAGTCACTCATAAAGTCCCATTAGTGACTGGGCTTGAAGCCAGGATGAGCGTGGTTCAAGTGAATCGAACGATAGCAGTTTCATATGCACTCAGCATTTGCCATGATTAAAAGTCATCTGACATCCGGTCAATTAAAACTTTCTATTCGGTTTCTTTGGACTGCACTGCGAGTAAGTACTCTAAAGCAGCTTCTAAAGTTTCAAACTGGGGTAACATCAGGACAATTTCTCTACCATTGCCAGTGTCAAGGTCAGGCGTACCAAAGCAGACTTTCCAGCCAGTGCTAAACCGCATAATGGTTAAGTGACCATCATGTTGGTTTCTAGCAGTAAAAATCGCTTGGTTGAGGAGAAATTGAATTTCTGGATTCGTGGCAGTCACAAACTCTTCTGTGGCTGTGCCGTAGTAACAGTTGATTAATTCTTCATTCAGCGTCTCCAGAGGCGGCAGAAGTTGATTCTCCTGGATAACCAGGTTATCCAGCTCGCATCTAAGACTGTTAATCGCACTCCAAGCTCTGGATGTATCAGAGCTACACCGTGCTGACTTACCGTAGTGCCGTTGTAATAATCTGTGGAGTTGTCGTAATTGGGCTTCTATTCGCTTGAGCTTAAACCCAATTTCCTTGTGCTGCTCTAAAGTTAAGCGCTGATTCCGCCGCGAGAGGTTTTTTCTGGGCATTAGACTTACCGTAGGACAACACTGTGCGTGATGCCGACTTGAGCGCGCCAGCACAACAAGAGACTTGCGTATCCTGATGTGTATGAGAATGTGGGCGCTCATCTGGCGCTAGCAGCTTCCGTGTTTCCTCATGTTATCGTAGGCGCTTCCAATGTAGGGGAAAAAGTAGCGCTCGCTGCAATACCCCCAGGCCTAATGTTAGAGTTACTGACATGAAGTGCCAACTAGTTAGAAAACCATTGCCGAGTAAAGCTTTTAGAAGAGAGACTGGAACTGTTTATCTTGATTAGCCTTGCTTTCAATCACGGTTTTTCTGTTAGTACTAAAGGCTGAAATGACACAAAATTTTTAGAACTGCTGCGCCCTCTGATGTTAGAGCTGCTAATTGACACTTGGTGACAGCAACTCTAACATTAGGCCGAATACTTTTTAAACACTAATTTCTAGCCAAATTGAGTAGAGTTCCAACTCTTAACAAAATTCAGCACTTTCTATCATTACTTTGCCCCTGGCAGCAGCTTCCGTCACACTAACCCAAATTGCTGTTTCCTGAATTCTGTACCGGTACTCTAGTTCCACTACAACTGTCTGGTTTAGCAGTTCTGGTTGGAGGCTTGGGGGATCGAGACGGGCTAGAGGAAATGGTTGCAAATTGAACCGCAGTGCTGCCATTCTAGGGGTTAAGATCGACTCTTCTTTCTGACTCAAAGAAATTCTTTGGAAGCCGTACTTCACCGCCATATAGATGAATGACATTGCAATGGAATTCGTTCTGCCGCCAAATTTAGTCGTAAATTCTCTTGCGGGCTTCGTTGCCCGATTTGTAGTGCTGATGATGCTGGGATGGATGACAGACCAAATTCGCAAATCAGAAAAAAGCATTATGCCTGTTCAAAAGGCAATCT
>NZ_RSCK01000144.1:0-11059 GCF_003991895.1 Chroococcidiopsis cubana SAG 39.79 | reverse complement strand
GTATGCCTTCATTTTTATCTGGGCAGAATACACAACATTACTATTAATCGTACCTCAGTAGACTAGGAATTGCTCTATCTTTTCCTATCTAGTAGCAGCGCTGTCTCAAATTCTGTTCTTTAGCATTGGCGGAATGCCGTTTATCGTCCTGTGGTTGATTATTGGTGCGGTATTTTTTACAATCCGCATGAGTTTCATCAACTTCCGTGCTTTCGGTCACGCGATTTCTGTCGTGCAAGGACATTACGATAATCCAGCAGAAGCAGGAGAAGTCACTCATTTTCAAGCGCTATCAGCGGCACTATCGGCAACAGTAGGCTTAGGAAATATTGCTGGAGTAGCGATCGCCATTCAGTTAGGCGGTCCTGGGGCAATGTTTTGGATGACTGTCGCAGGGTTGTTAGGGATGTCCAGTAAGTTCGTTGAGTGTACTTTGGGACAGAAGTATCGTATTGTCAAGCCGGATGGTAGCGTTTCCGGCGGGGCGATGTACTACCTATCGCGTGGCTTGGGCGAACTGGGACTGCGTCCTTTGGGTAAAGTGCTAGCACCACTATTTGCTGTGTTTTGCATTGGTGGGTCTTTCGGTGGTGGCAATATGTTCCAGGCAAACCAGTCCTTTGCTGCGGTATCGGGAGTCATACCCTTTTTGCAGGGGCGAAACTGGCTCTACGGTTTAGTCATGGCTGTATTAGTTGCTTTAGTGATTATTGGTGGCATCAAGCGGATTGGTTCGGTGGCTGAGAAACTGGTTCCAGCCATGTGCTTGATCTACATCCTCGCCTCTTTATTCATTATTTTGACGAACATACCTCAGATTCCCAGTGCAGTTGGCACAATTCTCCGAGAAGCCTTTTTCCCACAAGCGCTCGCCGGAGGATTTATTGGGGTATTGGTGCAAGGATTTCGCCGTGCCTCTTTCTCGAATGAAGCAGGAGTCGGTTCAGCAGCGATCGCCCATTCCGCCGCCCGTACCGAAGAACCGATCCGCGAAGGGATTGTGGCATTACTCGAACCTTTCATCGATACTGTCGTGATTTGTAACATGACAGCTTTGGTAGTGGTGATTACAGGTGTTTACACCGACACCAAAGCAGACGGGGCGCAACTCACAAATGTTGCTTTTGCTTCCGCGATTAGCTGGTTTCCAATCGTACTAGCGATCGCCATCTTTCTGTTTGCTTTCTCCACGATGATTTCTTGGAGTTACTACGGCGAACGCAGTTGGGAATACTTGTTTGGCGATCGCACCACTTTAGTTTACAAGGCACTGTTTGTTTTCTTCGTGTTTGTCGGCGCTGTCGTCAACCTCGGTGCAGTCTTAGAATTCAGCGACATGATGATTTTGTCAATGGCTTTCCCTAACATCTTGGGCTGCTTCCTCTTGTCAAACAAAGTTGCCGCCGATTTACAAGATTACATGCAGCGCCTCCAAACTGGAAAGATGCCCGTGTTTAAGTGAGCAGTTATTAGGGAGCGATCGAGCAGGGGGAAGAGAGCTGAGGGAGCTGAGGAGAATGGGGGAGAAAATACCAATGACCAAATACCAAATACCAACTACCAATTACCAATTACCAATTACCAATTTAAAATCATGAGTTGGTTACAGAAAGACCGAGTTTTAGTTCCGATCGATTTTTCAGAAGAGTCTTTTGCGGCACTATCTCCAGCGCGAGAATTTGTGAAGGATGCAAGTCATTTATATGTTCTGCACGTTCTGTCTCACCTGCATCCAGCTGAACCTGGGGCGATGTGGAATACTTTAGACGATCGCTCGCGCCAGCAGCACGTAAAAGAGACTTTGAACAAACGATTTAAAGCTTCGGAGTTTGAAGGAGTTCATATTGGCGTTGCTGTTGGCGACCCCAGTTCGGAGATTCTCGACTATGCTAAGGAGATTAATGCCGATTTAATTGTGATTCCATCGCATGGCAAAACTGGCTTGAGTCGATTTTTTCTCGGTTCGGTAGCAGAACGAGTGATTCGTTATGCTCATTGTCCTGTGGTGGTGTTGAAAAAAAATTAGGTCAGCGGTTTATCAAAATCATCGCGATGTTAATCAATTAAGGCTAATACTTTGCTAAGAGATTAGCCTCAACTGCTTTATAGCGATTCTCGTTATGATGCGATACATTCGTAGGGGCGCACAGCTGTGCGCCCCTACAGATCTTGTATTTCATCGAATTGAAAAAGGCTATATTTTTCATTCAGCAACGCCTTACTTCAACTGCTCGATTAAGCGATCGCCAACCCGCAAAGCATTGGCAATGACAGTCAAGCCAGGACTAACACTGGCATGAGAAGGGAAAAAACTGCTGTCTACGACATAGAGATTTTGCACTTCGTGGCTGCGACAGTTTAGATCCAATACCGATGTTGCCGGATCTTCCCCAAACCGACAAGTGCCGCACTGATGAGCTACAACTTGTACGGGCATATCGCTGCGCGGATGGGTCGTGCGGTTAAAGACATTGGGCTGAGACTGCTCGACGCTTTTTAATACATCAACCCAACGATATACTAGGCGATCGTGCGCTTCTACATTATTCGCCGTGTAATCAATTCGCAGTTTGTCTCCCACATAGCGAACGCGATTGTTGGGATCGGGCAAATCTTCTGTTTTCAACCACCAACCGATTGAATGAGTTGCCAACTGTCGCAAGCCGAAACTTGGCATCAGCCTAGACAATGCCGATAAAATTGGTGGTGCTTCGGCAAAAATGACATCTTGAAAAATGCCACCGGAGTTTTGTACGTGACCCATCGGATACGGAAAATCTTTATCTCCCCAATAAAAATCGTTTAGCCCTAGCGTGCGGGAAAACGACCCAGAATTAGCGGTAGAGGTTAACTGCACCACAACCGACAGCAGTTGTTTCATCAAATTTCGCCCCACCTGACCGGAGCCATTTGCAATTCCATCAGGGTGTTTTTCGTTGGCAGACCGCAGCAGCAATGCCGCCGAGTTCACAGCACCACAGGCAAGCACTACAATATTGCCTAAAAACAAATAGGACTGTTCCCCAATTTTTGCTTCAACTGCTTTGATCTGAGATCCTGATGGGTTGGTATGCAAACAAACGACTTGGGCAGCAGTTTTAAGCGTCACGTTTTCGCTGTTGAGGATGGGGCTAACTCCGGTGTCTTCAGCATCAGTTCTACCGCGATCGCCCAACCCTAGCGGCAAATGAACGGGATGCAACCCCTGCTGAGAAAGAGTGTCACCAATATGTTGCACCATCGGCTCATGAGCAACTTCCCCAAAAGGATAGGCTTGGCTATGGGGCGGCTCAGTGGGGTCATCTTCGACTTTACCGTGTACTTGATACAACTTCTCGGCTTCGGTGTAGTAAGGCTCAAAGTCCTGATATTTCAATGCCCATGCCGGAGAAACCCCACCCTGATGCTGCACTTGCTCAAAGTCGCGTTCGCGCATTCGCTGCAAAACGCCACTCCAGATTTTTGTATTGCCACCAACGGCGTAATATGTTTGCGGATAAAACGGTTCTCCTGCGTTGTCGTACCAGGGTTCTGGCGCGTGAAATTGCTCTTTCTTAAAAACTTCTGTATCGACCAACTCCGAACTTTCACGATGGATCAGTTCTCCGCGATCGAGCAGCAAGATCTTTTTACCAGTTGATGCCAGCTTTCGCGCCAGCGTCCCGCCGCCTGCACCCGTACCAACAATAATTACGTCATAGTATTGGTCGTCAATTATCATAGGGCTCTCCTACTGCCAAACGTAAATGAGCGTGTACAACACGATCCAAATGACATCGACAAAGTGCCAAAATAAGGACGTTGCTTCAACACCAAAATAACCGTTGTCGTAGTTACCCGGGATAAACGATCGCCCCAACATTAATGTTTGCAGCAGAATTCCGGTGAGAACGTGCAAGCCATGAAATCCAGTTAATAAAAAGAACGTACCACCGAACAAACCCGACTGGTAGCTAAATGGTAAACTGCGCCATTCCACAGCTTGCCCAAAGAGGAAATAGCTACCCATCGCCATAGTAGCTAACAGAAATAGGCGAAAGCCCCACAGTTTTTGATCGTGTAAATAACGCTCAGCCACGTAGATGACAAAGCTACTGGATACCAGCACGAGCGTATTAATGAATGGATCTCTGGTTTCCAAGCCAGTCACACCTGGTGGATACCAGTCTAGGGTAGTGGTTTTGTAGACAATGTAACCCGTAAAGAAGCTCAGGAAAATGACACTTTCCGACAGCAGAAACACGATAAAGCCAAACTTACTATTGCCTGCTGCGTCATGCTCCTGGTGCTGTCGAACGTTAGCTTCAGTATCTTGCGCGATCGCTCTTTCTGCTGTCATGATGTTTGCTGCTGCGTCAGAGATTCAGGAAATTGAGTCAAGCCTGGATTGGGAATGTTCCCTACCAAGGGTTGGTTCCTACCGTAGCCGTAGGGACCCGAAACCACAAGCGGTGTTTCTTCAAAGTTTTCCACGGTTGGTGGTGAAGAAGTCAGCCACTCTAAACCGTATGCCCGCCAGGGATTGTTGCCTACTTTCTCGCCCCGAATCCAAGAACTCACCATGTTGAGAATAAATGGTAGCGTAGACAGCCCCAATAGAAAACCGCCAATACTTGCTATAACATTCCAGTAAGCAAATTCCAGGTCGTAGGATGCAGCCCGGCGGGGCATTCCCATCAATCCAAGCGGGTGCATCGGCAGGAAGGTTAACGCCGTTCCCAGGTAGGTCAAGGCAAAGTGCAGTTTACCCAGCCCTTCATAATACATGCGTCCGGTCATTTTAGGAAACCAATGATAGATTCCGGCATAAATGCCCATGACGATCGCGCCATACAGCACGTAATGGAAATGTCCGACCACAAAATAAGTGTTGTTGACGTGAATATCGATCGGCACAGAAGCCAGAAAAATTCCAGTAATTCCCGCAAACAACCAATTACTAATACCACCGAGCGCAAACAGCATCGGCGTGGTGAAGCGAATCTTCCCACCCCAAATCGTTGCCACCCAGCCAAAGACTTTAATGCCGGAAGGAATGGCAACCAGCATCGATGTCACCATGAAGAGTATCCGCATCCAACTAGGGGTGGCACTAGCAAACATGTGATGCACCCACACCAAACCACTGACAACCGTAATTAAGATCGATGATGCCGCAATCACCCGATAGCCGAATAAGGGCTTACGGGCATGAACGGGCAGAATTTCGGAAAACATCCCAAATGCTGGCAGAATCATCACATAGACTGCCGGATGGGAGTAAAACCAGAAAAAGTGTTGGTATAAGATGGGATTACCGCCCCGCTCTGGTGTAAAAAAACTGGTGCCGATCGTGATATCGAGCAATAGCATGATTGCCCCTCCAGTCAGTGCAGGCAGTCCATACAGTTGTATTAACTGCGCTCCCAGCACCGACCAGACAAAGGCGGGCGTTCTAAACCAAGTCATTCCTGGCGCACGCATTTTGAAGATGGTAGTGACAAAATTCACCCCACCCATGATGGAAGATACCCCCGAAATTGCCACTGCCAAAATCCATAACACCTGTCCGTTCAGCAGATTGCCAGTCGGGTTTTGCAAACTCACAGGCGGATATGCCCACCATCCCGACTGCGATGGACCTCCTGGTACTAGGAAACTGGCTAGCATCAGAATGCCTACTACAGGAACCATCCAAAACGAAACCGCATTGAGCCGAGGAAATGCCATATCTCGCGCTCCAATCATCAGCGGCACGAGATAATTTCCCAATCCTACTAAAACGGGGAACGTCCACATAAACAGCATGATCGAGCCATGCATTGTGAACAGCGCGTTATAAACAGTGCGATCGACCAGATCGGCATCGGGGGTAATCAGTTCGCCCCGCATAATCATCGACAACGTGCCACCAATTAGGAAAAAGAAAAAAGATGTGACGATGTATTGAATGCCGATCACCTTGTGATCGGTGCTGAAGGTGAAGAATCGCTTCCAGTTATCGGGTGCGCCTGGGTATGGCTGACCGCGCACGGCTTCTGGAGCTTCGATCGAGATGTTTGTCATAAGTTATTAAGCAAGTTAAAAGTCAAAAGTTAAAATTGCGAAACTCACGATCGCGAATTATGAATTACGAATTACAAATTATTTGGTTACATCAGGCAGGTGGACTATTCGGTTCGTGCTTAGGGGCATAATTTACTACAGGTGGCGATGCAGGTGGGATAGTGTCCCAACCGCGAACGGCTACCTTGTCTTTCGTTGTCCCAGAGCGATCGTTTGCTTGGCTGTACTCGAAAGCAGCTCGATTAAAAGCAGGGGTAGGCGACCCAGTGGCAGCATCAGCGAGCCATTGTTGATATTCGTTGAATGGCTGAACGACGACATCTGCTTGATTTGCGCCAAAGTAAGTCCCGCTAAACATGGAATCGCGCAGGCGATAGGTTCCAGTTTTCACAGGAGTCAGTTCAAAATCGATTTCGTGGTTAGGAACGACATCTTGCTTCAGGCGAAATGCCGGAATGTAAAAGCCGTGCAACACATCCTGCGATCGCAACGTAAATCGCACGCGGCGATCGACTGGTAAATGTAACTCAGTGCTGGTGATATCCTGTTTTGGATAATGGAAAATCCATGCCCATTGCTTAGCGGTCACGTCAATTTGCTCGATGGGAGCGGTTTCTACTGCATTCTGAATTTCCTGCTGAGGCTTGCTGTCAAAGGGTTCGGCGTAAGCAGGCTGCATCATCTGAGGCATATGCAAGTGTACCAGTTCCATCGGACCCCGCACCGCCATTTTTTCGTAAGTCCGATAGCTCACAAAGGAAAGTGTTAACACCAAAACTAATGGTACTGCCGTCCAAATAATTTCCAGCCAGGTGTTGCCTTCTATCGGGGGACCATCGCTCATGTCATACTTACTGGCTCGATGAAAAACCAACGAGTAAAGGAAAGGTCCAATTACACCTAAGTAAATGAATGTGCCTAACCCAGTAAAGAGACTGAATAGATCGTCTAGCAACTTTGCTTCTGCTGCTGCTTCTGGCGGAAACCAAGAATAGGATTGCTTCGCCATCCACAAGCTTGTCATAGCGACCAGGATGGCATAGACCGTCATTATTAGAATTGCACGAAGTTTCATCATGACAGCGATCGCACCATAGTTAGAACAGCGAACCGAGAGGAGAAGGCAGGAAGAAGAGAGCTTATGATGCTCTCGGGAGCTGAGAGAGCTGAAAGGACAAGGGGGACAAGGGAGACAAGGGAGAAAAATTATAGCTTCTGATTCCTGACTCCTGTTTTGACTTTTGCCTTTTGCCTTTTGCCTTCCCTAGAGTTGATTGGGATTTTCGCCTAAGTGCAGCATTTGAGCCGCTGTGACGTGAATGCCAAATTCGGCACCCAGATGTGCGCCCAGCGTTCCCTGCACAAACATCAGAGCAAAAACAAATAAACCAGCAGCGAGATAACTCCACTGTACCTGTCTTGCCATGTCTTTGCGCCACTGATAGCGTTGAAAGCCTCGCCAAACGGTCATTCCCACGATTAAGGTCAAAATCATCACCCCCCCTACACCGTGTAGAATCATCGTTTCCAAGGCATGAAGCCCCCAGGCACTGGTGACATCCGCTAGCGGTACAGCCAAAGCAACTTCAAACACACCAGCCATAACCGTAAAAAAGGTCACGATCGCCGATGCTAAAAGGTTATACCAACCGACATCAAACAGCGCCGAGCGGGTAACGGGAATTGCTAGAAACTTAAAAACTGCTTTCTCGACGGGAAACAGTACCCCTACAATGTCAAAGGCGATCGCTACAATAAATAACCCTAGCGTTAGATGCACCAGATTGGGATGGATGGGAATTGGGTAGGGCAACCCATTCACTCCCAAACTACCCCACTGTTCCAGCAAGTCTGGATTCATAATATACCTCCTCTGATTGCCTCTACGACAGGAATCGTATGCAAGCCATAGACCCACACGAGTAAGCTGCCCAGGTATGTCTGAATACAAACTAGCCCAACTAGCAGCACGCTCGCTGCGAGATAAGGAAGGGGTAGCTGCGGTCTTTCCTGCAACCGGATCACGTAGCGCCATGCGGTGACGACTGCTAGAATTCCTGAGAGCGACCAGCCCAAAATTGTATGAGCATTCAGCGTTGAAACAGATGCAGCATAAGGTTCTGCTAGACCTGCCTCAATTTGTCCAAAAATAATTGCAATGAAGATCGAAACTGTTGCGAAGGTCAGATTCCACCAACTGACTTCATACAATTTGGAATTTTTGGTGAAATACCCCAGGAGATCGCAAAATACTGCAAACAGCACCATAGCGATCGCGAAATGCACCACGATTGGGTGAATGGTATCGGGATAAGGAAGGTTATGCTCGTTGAGAGGCGGAAGATACTTAAACACAGATTTTCAGAGTAATACAGTGACAGCGAGCAGTTATAGTGAAACGAAAGGATTGGGTTGCTAAAAATTATCGCAGACAGAATAACTACTGGTGTAGAAGCAGAGTAGGCAGTAACTCCAAAAATTTGAGCAATAATTTTGACTTACTTCTAAAGTATCTCCTTTTGCAACTCCAGTCACTTATCCCTTTCTAATTTAATTGTTTTGGCTTTTGTACGACAGTGAATATCTCAAATCCCAACGCCAGCCCAGCAGTATAATTTCGCACTTGAGATTGTTGCCACTTGAACGTAGGTCAAAATAGTTTTCTAGAGAACATTATTTTGATCCACCCCTTTTTGCACCACAACCGCTATTCTGGTGGTCATTTAACTGTATATTTAATGTATAGAAATAGCTCGTAGTTTATAAATCGAACTCATACCCAATCGTATAGTTTTAATTGCGCCGCTCTAGTAAGCTATTTTTTAAGACTTCTATGAACTGCCAAAATCTAGGTAATTTTTGAGCAGCCTTTTGTCTTGGTAGCTTCGCACAAACTGCTTCTGGTAACCAGAATTGGTCGTCAAAGTCGTAGTATCCCATGAGATCTCTTTCCTGACTTACTCGATTTCTACTATGTCAAGAGGATGGGAAGATAGTGAATAATCTTCCCATCAGAATGCCTCGATTCGTAGTCTCTTGTCTTCATACAAGTGGAATAGCCAATGACAGAACTCATGAGCCTACTGCTTAAGTAAGATTAATTTACTACTATCAACAGGAGGAATTTTAGAATTGTTATTACCTATAGATAGTCGGATAAATAATTGAGCAGCAAGAAAGTTCAAGTTGGAAGAATTGCCAGCAATAGATTCTGTATTCAAATATTCCCGATCTCATGTATCTTTGATATCTTCGTTCTGGACGTGAAGTTAAGTACGATCGCATAAAAGTAGAGACTATTTTGAAGTCAGCTGGCTAGAGTTCAACAACAAAGAGTCATCTCGATCGCCTAACACCCCGTAGTCGTTAATAGAGAAATGTATCGCTAAAATCAGCCGATCTCCCTTCGTTGGTGGCAATCCTTTGTGAACGCAAAATGGATCTTCCACAAAGCCAAACCCCGCCGGACCACAAATTGTCACAATCCTAGAAGTACCGTAGTAATCAATCACATCTTGCTCGGAACGCAACCGCCACAAGCTGAGAAGATAGGCAAGTTTTTTCTGACGATGACTGCCACGAATACATACATGCGGTCCATTAGCTAAGGTAGTGTCACTTAAGTAGAAGTAAAATCTAAGACAACGGTAATCTTCAAGGTCGTGATGAAACACTTGCCCAATCGCAGCCGTAGATTCATAAATTGCTGCTGTTGGGGGAAAACTCCACCACAGCCAACTACCAGCATGAACCGATTCTACTTTTAAATATTTCGCAGCAATATTTAATAGCTTTGGGTCGCGAGCCAGTTTCTCAATTGCTGGACATAGCAAGCTGGCATTGTAATATTTCCCTAGTCGAAAAGATTGACCGTATGAACTCTGCGCCGCTAGCCTTTCTTGATAAGCAAAACTCAAGCGTAAATTCCCGTCTCCGTAGCAATTATTACGCTCTGCAAACTCACGGATTTCTCTCACCCAGCTATCTGGTAGATGAATCCCCAAGTACAATCCGTCAGCGATTAAAGATTCAACTACTTCATCAGTATTGAGGTGACTAAACACCGAATCTTTTTCCTCGTAGACTTTAGCGGTTCGTTGACGCTGATAGTAATTTAACATCATGATTTGGATCGAGCTAAAGCGACCAAATACATACATAAATAACCATTGAGGAGTTCTAGATAAATACTTTTTGAGTACGCCAATATAGTAGTAGCTACAGCTTTTTAGTCGAGTTATTAGCAGCAAATTTTGCTCGCGCATCAGCACTTTGCTCACACCTAAAATTAGTATTTGGCAGAAAGTCAAAATCAAGCGATCGAACGCAGAATATCACAAGTGTCAGCTAACATTAGTCTCCCCCTTTACAATTCACATATTAAGGCATTGCCAAACGATGATGGAAAAATCTAGTTGAGTATAGCAGCAATTTACTGCTCCGAGAATCTTGACAGAGCCGGACAAAAATTACATAAATTCTTAAGACATTCTCATTCAGATTTTCTGTAAAAGTAACTCGATTCGGGTCGATGAGTGGGAGAAAAAGTCTTGGTAATTATCTTCATCTACGTATGCAGCTAGTCCAGAAAGAACTCAAACCATGATAGCTAAACTTGCACTCCTATCACTACTAGTAGAGATATATAGCAATCCTATTTGATTCATGAACGTGGAGCAGGCTTCTAGCCTGCCGCAGGCTAGAAGCATACTTTACAAATCATTTAGAACTGCTATAGGCGAGCAAGTATGACTTCCTACATCTTTACTTTCGGCTTATTCTCGACTGATACTAAAAACTTGTCAATTCAGAAGTAATCTCACGCTCTGTCAATCCCAAAAAGTTCAGGAAAGTTTAGGAGTTAACTATCGTTCTGATACTATACCGCTGTTGCAATATCCCGTTTATTGTTATGGTCTCCACCAGGGATCGGGTTAAGAACCTATTTATAAAGTAAACCTTTAAGCAGATAGGCGACGTAGCATAATTCGAGTCATAACAGCATAAATAGCTG
>NZ_RSCK01000143.1:0-11485 GCF_003991895.1 Chroococcidiopsis cubana SAG 39.79 | reverse complement strand
TCAAGTCTCTGTTGAAGATCTACGTGGCTGGTTTACTCATTGCTGTTATTGTACCTCAGTAGACTAGAAAATGCTCTATCGTGTTGCTACGTGATAAACTTCTTTGTCTAAATCTACTTCTACAACATAAGGTTCTACAGGACGTTTGAACAATACCATTTCTCCTGAATCATCTTTTTTCAAATTTACATGACAAAACCATTCTTGATTATTCTTCTCTGGAAAATCCAGATGATAATGATATAAACCCCAACGACTTTCTCGCCGATATAAAGATGCGCGTGCTGCCATCTCCGCACAGTCGCGAATAAAATGTACTTCCATGCAGCGCATGAGTTCGTGAGGGTCACGCGCTCCCATCTGCGCCAAGGTTTCGTGATAGCGAACAAAATGATTTAATCCAATCTCCATTTTGTGACCTGATTTTGGCGGTTGCAAATAATCATTCACTAGCCGTCGCAATTTATATTCAACCTGAGTATGAGGGATACCTTGCGGCTGATTCAGAGGTGTATAGATCCGCGCTTTTTCTGCTGCTAAAAAGTTGGCATCTGGTTCTAAATGCTCCAAATCTTGAATGTACTCAACGGCATGAGTTCCAGCCAAACGACCGAAGACAAACGCCCCAATCATATAGTTATGGGGGACGCTTGCCATATCTCCCGCCGCATACAATCCTGGTACAGTTGTTTGAGCTTTTTCATTCACCCAAACGCCAGAAGCACTATGTCCGCTACACAACCCAATTTCTGAGATATTCATTTCAATTGGGTGGGTGCGATAGTCTTCGCCTCTACCTGCATGGAAACGTCCTCTACTAGGGCGCTCGTTTGCCCACAGAATCGACTCGATTTCAGCGATCGCATCTTCATCTAAATGAGTCATCTTCAGTTGAATTGGACCCTTGCCAGAATTCAATTCCTGCCAAACTTCTAACATCATTTGACCGCTCCAATAATCACAACTAATGAAGCGGTGTCCTTCGGCATTAGCAGTGTAGGCCCCAAAAGGGCTAGCAACGTATGCACAAGCGGGACCATTATAGTCTTTGATTAAAGGATTGATCTGAAAGCATTCGATATTGGTCAATTCTGCCCCTGCATGGTACGCCATCGAGTAACCATCGCCTGCATTTGTGGGGTTTTCGTAAGTACCGTAGAGGTATCCTGACGCGGGGAGTCCCAACCGTCCGCAAGCCCCCGTACAGAGGATGACAGCTTTTGCTTGGATAACGACAAAATCGCCACCGCGCACGTCAAACCCAACTGCACCGATCGCCCGCCCTTCTCTAACTAAAACGCGAGTTGCCATGACGCGATTCGTGACTTGTACTTTGTGGCGTTTTACCTGTCGGGTCAGAATCGTTTTTAGGTCTTTTCCCTCTGGCATGGGTAGCACGTATTTGCCCACGCGATGCACTTGCTTGACATCGTAATTACCGTGAGGGTCTTTTTGGAACTTAACGCCCCAACTTTCTAATTCTTGAATCGTTTCGTAGCCGAGTTTTGCAGTTTGATAAACGGCTGCTTGATGCAGAATACCATCGTTGGCAATGGTGATTTCGCGGACGTACTGTTCTGGTGTAGAGTGTCCAGGGATGACGGCTGTGTTCACTCCATCCATCCCCATTGCGATCGCCCCACTACGACGAATATTCGCCTTTTCCAAAATCAACACCTGACAACTAGGGTTTGCTTGTTTTGCCTTGATTGCTGCCATTGTCCCCGCCGTGCCACCACCAATGACGAGTACATCTGTTTTCATCCACTCTTGTTTCATGCTGTTCTCCTAAAGCGTGAAATCTGCTAACAGTTGACAGTTAACCGTCAACTGTCAACCTTCATCTACAAATTGCCCTTCCAAACAATTTCTTGGACTTTGATTTCTTTCGGCATCAAATTGATTTTGTAAAACGTATCAGCTACTTGTTGCTGTCGGGCAATAATCTCACTCGTAATCGGCAGTACGCCATACTCCCGCCGCTTTTCCGCTACCTCCAGTGCTGCCGCATCGATACCTAACTGGGGTGCGAGAAATTTAGCAACTTGGGCTGGATTCTGCTTTGCCCAGTCGCTCACCTTACTTACTCGATCTAGAACTGTTTTCAAGGCACTCGGATATTGTTCTACAAAAGACTTGGCAGCTAGATAGTAACCGCGATTAGGCGCTAGTCCAGTTGCATCAGTTAAAGTGCGTGCGCCTGTTGCTTGCTCTACAGCAGCTAAGTAAGGGTCCCAAATTGCCCAAGCATCAACATTTCTACCCTCAAAAGCAGCACGGGCATCGGCTGGGGCGAGAAAAGCTGGCTTGATGTCGCTGTACTTCAGTCCTGCCTTTTCCAGTGCTTTCACCACCAAGTAGTTAGTGTTGGAACCTTTGGCAAAGGCAACTCTTTTACCCTTGAGGTCTGCAACTGTTTTAATCGGCGAATCTTTGGGGACGATAATAGCTTCTGCTTTTGGACTCCAAGGATCGTAGGCAACATAAACCAAGGGAGTACCTGCGGCTTGAGCAAATATGGGTGGTGCTTCTCCGGTGTAACCGAAGTCAATACTTCCAGCGTTCATCGCTTCCAACATGGGTGGTCCAGCTGGGAATTCCGTCCACTTCACGGAAGAACCGGAGGCTGCCAAAGCTTTCTCTAATTCTCCTCTTGCTTTAAGTGCATTTAGGACAGTTGCCGCTTTTTGGTAGCCGATGCGAACTACAGTAGGGTTGGCTGAATTCTGAGCCACAGTTTGCATGGCAGAAACAGCCCAGATAGCCAAACTTAAGCCTAATCCGACGCTAAACAGCAAAGACTTGGTGCGGATTCTTTGCAGCTTGAAGCTCTGAACGATACCTCTCAAAATGCCCAACATGAGGGCTTGAGGGAACTTAGTCAACATAAATACTCTTTTTGAAGACAAGCGATAGTAATTACGCTATAACTAGCGATTTAACGTAGTTTACAGTAAAAGTGTTACTCACTAAAATAATTTCTGGCTATCTCAATTTATGTAGGCGGGCGATCGCACAGAAGAAAATCTGTATTTCAAACTACAGTTTTTTTAACGTTTTTCAAACAGCTAGTTAAGTTTATTCTCTGCTGAATATCATTCTTTAGTTAGATACTACGGCAACTCGATCAATTTAAAGTACTTTATACTAAGCGTTTTTATTAAGCTTAATACTAAACCAAAAGCCTACTATTTCCAAAAATTTTTATCAGTTGCATCTTCAGAATTCAAGTTTATGAAACAGATAAAACTAACTTGGTTTCAAGTCAAATTGCGTCAATTCCAATCGCTCAAACAGCGATCGGTTAAAACCTTTGCCTTACTATTTGCAGTCGGATTTAGTTTAAATTTTGCCATTTCTGCTTGTTCTCTAGGAAACTCAGCCACTTTTGCATCGATGCCGTCATTTAGCATCGGTCAAGACCCAAACAAAGTAGTTCGGATCGGTCATCAAAAATTTGGTTCTATGAGCCTTCTGAGGGCGAAAGGAGATTTAGAAAAAAGGTTGAACTCGATGGGTTTATCGGTGCGATGGAATCAATTCCCTGCTGGTCCACAGTTACTAGAAGCTTTAAATGCTGGTCAGCTTGACTTAGGACATACAGGAGAAACACCGCCTATATCTGCTCAAGCAGCTGGCGCGCCTTTGCTTTATGTCGCTACTTCGCCTCCTAATCCCAAAGGAGAAGCAATTTTAGTTCCAAAAGATTCGCCAATTCGCAACATTGCTGACTTGAAAGGTAAAAAAGTAGCAATGAATAAAGGATCGAACGTGCATTACCTAGTAGTAAAAGCATTAGAAAAAGCTAAATTAAATTATACAGATATTGAACCAGTCTTTATTCCTCCGGCAGATGCTAGAGCAGCATTTGAGAAAAAAGAAGTAGATGCTTGGGCAATTTGGGATCCTTATTTTGCCTCTGCCGAACAAGCTACGGGAGCTAGAATTCTGACGGATGCTACAGATATAGTTGACAATCGGGAGTATATTTTTGCTTCCCAAAGCTTTGCCAAACAGCATCCCGATCGCCTAAAAATAGTGTTAGAAGAAGTCAAAAAGATCGATCGGTGGGCGAAAGAAAAACCAAGAGAAGTTGCAGAAATCCTCTCACCTCTAATTGGAATCGATGCTAATGTTTTAGAGAAAGTAGCAAAAAGAAGAGCTTACGGTGTAGAACCTATCACTGAGGAGATTGTAGCTTATCAGCAGAAGCTAGCTGATACGTTTCATCGTCTGAAATTAGTTCCGAAAAAAATTGATGTTGGAAAAGTAGCTCTGGTTTCCCAACAAGAAAATAAGCAACTTAATTAAAGCTTTTTCACGTACCACGCACCACGCACCACTAATATCTGAAGGAGATCCAAGATGAAACGCCGATTTTCTAAACTAGGGGTTCGTCAGTTAGTACCTTGGGTGTTGCCGATTGTGCTAATTATTGTTTGGCAAATCTTAGTGAAATCTGGCTGGCTTTCTACTAGAGTCTTACCTGCACCTACAGATGTTTTAGCGGCGGGAATTCGTTTAGCTCAGAGCGGGGAACTATGGCGAAATCTGCTTATTAGTACAATGCGTGCCGCAATCGGGTTTTTACTTGGAGGCAGTATTGGTTTTGTGTTGGGATTGCTGAATGGTCTGGCTCGTCCAGCAGAAGAGTTTTTGGATACCTCAGTGCAGATGATTCGGAATATTCCTCATCTAGCTCTAATTCCCCTCGTAATTTTGTGGTTTGGGATTGGGGAAGAAGCCAAAATCTTTTTAGTGGCATTAGGGGTATTCTTTCCAATTTATTTGAATACTTTTCATGGAGTTCGTAGCGTCGATCCAGAACTAATTGAAATGTCAAAATCCTACGGGTTGCATGGCTGGTCTTTGTTTAGGCGTGTCATTTTCCCAGGCGCACTGAGTTCAATTCTAGTTGGCGTGCGTTACGCTCTGGGAATTATGTGGCTCACTCTAATTGTGGCTGAGACGATTACGCTGGATTCAGGTGTTGGTTATATGGCAATGAATGCTCGCGAGTTTATGCAAACTGATGTTGTTGTCTTGAGTATTTTGCTTTATGCTTTGCTGGGCAAATTAGCAGATGTCGCAACTAGAATTTTAGAGAAGAAATGGCTGAAGTGGAATCCAAACTACCAGCCTACCTAAGACTATTTTAGATTTTAGATTTTGGATTTTAGATTTAGTCAGACTTAAATTCGCGCTAAGTAATCAGGGGAGATATTCAGATGGCATCGGTTCAAGGAGCAGAAGTAAAAGTCATGGGTCTGACGAAGACCTATGGTAGCAATCAAGTATTGCGAAGTCTCGATTTAGATATAGCACCAGGAGAGTTTATTGCGATCGTTGGACGTAGCGGTGGCGGTAAGAGTACACTTCTGCGGATGATAGCTGGCTTTGAGCGTCCTACTGATGGCGGAGTATTAATTGACGGAGAGCCATTGCGCGGACGTAACCGTTCGGCACGAACTATGTTTCAAAATGCCCGCCTTTTACCGTGGGAGCGCGTGCTAGATAATGTTGGTTTAGGCTTGGACAAGAAAGATTGGCGAGAGAAAGCAGAGAAGGCACTGCGGCAGGTCGGTTTAGCCGAAAGAGCTGGAGACTGGCCCGCCGTACTTTCGGGGGGACAAAAGCAACGAGTTGCACTTGCTAGAGCTTTGGTCAGAGAGCCACGCCTGCTGTTATTGGATGAACCGCTTGGCGCTTTGGATGCCATGACTCGCTTGGAGTTGATTGAAAGAATCTGGCAGAAACGGAAATTTTCGGCATTCCTGATTACTCATGATGTGGATGAAGCAATAATGTTAGGCGATCGCATTGTACTAATTGAAGATGGTCGCGTAACAATGGATAAGCGAGTCACGTTACCCCGTCCCCGCAAGCGCAAAGACCAAGAATTTCTTACTCTCGCAGAAGAAGTTCTAGAGCGCGTGATGGGCGATGAAGCTGGTTTAATTAATGGGGAACGGGACAAAATTGAAGCACTGGCAAGCGCGTAAATAGTTAATTGCTAATGTTGAAATTGTTAGCGATCGCTAACCGATTCCAGGCTGCGATCGCTTTTTTTGCTACGCTTCTGCGGGAGAGCTTCGTAGAAGTAGTAATCTTTTTTAATCCAACAATTCCCGATTGTTAAATGCGAGCTTCTGAAACATTTCTGAATAAACTTTTTTGAGTAAAAATTTTGATTTCTGGCGTTCGAGAGCGACTAAATCTCTCATAAATAAATCAAGTTAGTGCTATTTCCGATAAAAAGTAGCAGATTATATAGCTTTCTGAGAAACTACAGTTTAGTCTAACAAATAGTCTCCCAAAAATATCAGAAGAATGCGTAGTAAATAGTAAAAGCGATCTGCTGCGCTGATATATAGATGACAAGGAGAGAAAAAAACTAACATGGACAACCTGCAAACAGCCAAAACGATCGCACTATTAAATAACGCTTTCGATAGAAGCTCCAGCATCAAGTCCTATCGCGAGAGTGCCTCACCCCCGTTGGCTGCCACCAACTTATCTCAGGCGATCGCCATTGTTGGCGGCGGTTGTAGTGGCTCTCTAGTCGCGGCTCAACTCCTACGACAAGCCACAACTCCTCTAACCATTTATTTAATTGAGCGTAGTCCGCGTTTGTGTCAGGGCGTAGCCTACAGCACCCAGGCAGACTGTCACCTGCTGAACGTGCCAGCAGGAAAGATGAGCGCCTTCCCCGACGACCCAAATCATTTTTTAGATTGGGCGCAACACCAGAAACATTCGCTCGCCGAAATCTTACCAGATGGCGTACAGACAAATACTTTTGTCCCTCGCAAACTCTATGGTTCCTACCTACGATCGGTGCTGGATGAAGCTCAAGTGAATGCTCCAGTGGACGTGCGTTTAGAACGCTGTCAGGATGAGGTGGTGGCAATTGAATTACAACCCGAAGGTACAACTGTACGCCTGCAAAGCAATCGTATTCTACAGGTTCAGAAAGTTGTTTTGGCACTGGGTAATTTTCCCTTTAGCCATCCACCAGTACAGACTCCTGAGTTCTATAGCAGCAGTCGCTACATTGGTTCTGCCTGGTCTGCTAGAGCATTGCGCGGACTCAACTCGCACCAATCAATATTGCTGATTGGCTCCAGTCTAACTATGGTGGATTTGGCGATCGCCCTACAACAGCAAGGACACCAGGGTAAAATTCATGTTGTCTCGCGTCACGGCTTATTACCCCACCGCCACGAAGTAAAGAGTTCTAATCTCAGATTGGTCAAGCTCGAACCCCAACCGCTGAGAGGTTTATTGCGTCAAGTGCGCCAACAAGTGCGAGTGGCAGCAGATCGGGGTCAAGACTGGCGAACTGTAGTTGATGCGCTGCGTCCGGCGACTCAAGAACTATGGCAGGCGCTTTCACTTAGAGAACAAAGGCAATTTCTGCGCCATCTGCGTGCTTATTGGGATATCCACCGCCATCGACTAGCCCCCCATGTAGCAGATGGAATTGATGCCATCTTGCATAGCGGTCAGTTGGTAGTCCACGCCGGACGCATTCAGGCTTACCACGAAGATAGTTCTGGGGTAGATGTCACGATTCGCCAACGACACGCTTTAGAAAATATAACTTTGCGCGTTAGCCGAGTCGTGAATTGTACAGGTCCCGCTTCCAACTACAGAAAATTGCAACATCCTCTAGTTGTCAATTTGCGATCGCTTGGGCTACTCTGCCCAGATGAATTAGCCTTGGGCATCAAAACTGCTCCAAATGGTGCGCTGTTAAACGATTTGGAAGAGGCATCAAAGTATTTGTATACGCTAGGATCGACTCGTAAGGGCGAGCTTTGGGAGTCGGTAGCGGTTCCTGAAATTCGGACACAAGCAATGAATTTGGCACAAGAAATTCTCTCTCAACTCGAAGTTGAGGCAAACCTGTATTTAGAACGGATAGCTTCTTATTTGGCATGGCACATCTGAAGCCATTTAAGAGCTTAGGAGGTAATATGCTATTTCGCCAGTTGTTCGATCGCGAATCTAGTACTTATACATATCTCATCGCCGACCCGCTGAATAAAACTGCCATGCTTGTCGATCCAGTTTTAGAGCAGGTGGAGCGAGATCTTCAATTGCTCAAAGAATTAGAACTAAGCCTGCGTTATTGCCTGGAAACTCACATTCACGCCGACCACATTACCAGCACTGGAAAGTTACGGGCAATAACTGGGTGTTCGAGCGTTATTCCTGCTGGGGCAAAAGTTGTTGGTGCAGACCGTTTCATTGCAGACGGAGAAACATTGCAATTAGGAGCAATTTCAATAGAAGCGATCGCTACTCCCGGTCATACAGATAGCCATGTCGCCTATCGCATCAATGGCGTTAGCGGAGCGGCTCCAAAGGAGCTTCGAGTGCTAACTGGCGATGCCTTGTTTATCCGAGGCTGCGGACGAACTGACTTTCAAGGAGGCGATGCTGGAACTCTGTATGATTCGGTGACGCAACGGCTATTTACTCTACCAGAGGAAACCCTTGTCTATCCAGGTCATGATTATCGCGGTTGCACAGTTTCAACTATTGGTGAAGAAAAGCGTTGGAATCCCAGGTTTGTTGGACGCGATCGCTACAGTTTTATCGAATTGATGACAAGTCTAAAGCTAGAGAATCCTAAAAAGATGATGGAAGCGGTTCCCGCCAATCAAAATTGCGGTAATGTATTATTTGTTTCATAGTCCATCCGATGCTCGATACTGATTTGTTTAGTTCCTCTAAAACGATGGCACTCATTAGCAATTTTAGATTTTGGATTGAAGAATTGAAATTTCTTCTCTGCGCTCCTGCTGTCGTCATCAGCAGTATTTTATAGTTTACGATTAACGGTGTCCGAGAACGGGATGGGGTTGATAGGGTTGCTCTAACAATTGCCGCTCGTCGTCAGAAAGTGCTAAGTCCACAGCCTCGACTGCTTCTTTCAGATGCTCAATTTTGCTTGCACCGATAATCGGAGCAGTGACGCTTGGTTGATGTAATAGCCAAGCTATGGCAATTTGCGCTGGTTTAACGCCGCGCTGTTTAGATAAATCCACAACGCGATCGACTACTTGAAAATCCGACTCGTTGTAGTAGAGATTGTGAGAAAAATCATCTGTTTTAGCCCGCAGAGTCTCACCAAAGCCCTCTCGTTGGCGGTTTCCAGTCAGAAAGCCCCGCGCTAGCGGACTCCAGGGAATCACTCCAATTCCCTCAGCCTGACATAGCGGCAATACCTCTCGTTCTTCTTCTCGATAGACTAAGTTGTAGTGGTTTTGCATCGAGACAAAGCGAGTCCAACCGTGTTTGTCAGCTAGATAAAGGGCTTTGGCAAATTGCCAAGCGTACATACTCGAAGCCCCAATGTAAAGCGCCTTGCCTGCCTTAACGACATCGTGCAACGCTTCCAAGGTTTCCTCGATTGGTGTCTCGTAGTCCCAACGATGAATTTGGTATAAATCTACGTAATCTGTCTGTAGCCGTCGCAATGAGGCATCAATACTCTCAAAAATGTGCTTGCGAGATAGTCCCTTATCGTTAGGAGCGTCACTCATGGCATTGTAAACCTTGGTAGCAATAACGACCTGCTCTCTTTTAGCAAAATCTTTCAGCGCCCTTCCCAAGATTTCTTCACTCGCGCCCAGCGAGTACATATCAGCAGTATCAAAGAAATTAATTCCCAACTCTAAGGCAAGTTTGATGAAAGGACGGCTATCTACTTCGGGAAGCACCCATTCCCGCCATTGACGCGAGCCATAGGTCATTGTACCGAGGGACAGGCGCGACACTTTCAATCCGGTTTTGCCAAGGTTGATGTATTTCATGCGATCGCTCTACTCTCATACTTGCCGATCCTAACTTAACGCGATGTTAGTCACATATGTAGGAGCGTGCAGTTGTAAGCCCCCACGAGATGACGCAGTGAGAAAGTGAATTGGTACGAGATGTTTGATAACGCTGAAATAACTTCTCGGCTCGATAAAACGCTTGGTTTGCCTCATAGGATCGTCCTAGTTTTTTATACGTCAAGGCTAGTTCGTGCCCAATTGCTAGAATATTGCTCCGAGTTGCTGCCCGCCTAGAGAGTAGTTCATTACCCATGCTGAGCAGTTGCTCGACAAAGCTATTGATGGCATTCACCGTTGCCGACGAGTTGGTGCTGATTTTTAGTCCTTGAGAATTCTTTAACATCAACTGCTCCAGAGATCGCACGGCTGCGATCGCTTCTTTGCTCAAACCATAAAAATTTACTATTATTCTACCGACATGCCGTAGTTTGTAATGACTAAATAAGACTCTCGCATATACGAGTGAGAAAAACAAGCGATCGGCGTTACTAATTTGCTAACCGATCTGTAGATTTTGCGTTGAGGCTGTTAATAGTTAATAGTTGATAGTTAATGGTTCACAGCAATTAACCATGAACCATTAACAACTAACAAATGACAAATGACCACTTCAAACAGTGATCTTTGTCCCGTCAAACTTAGTAAAAGTGTAACCCTCGAAATTTTCTCTGAATGTCAGCCGTTCGTCTTGGAGGATGCTAATAGCAACTGCTTCTCCCAAAGCTAAAGCCGCTGCACCATCCGAGCGCCAATGGATACCAGCACTACTGCGTCCCAGAGCATAGTTAGCTGCTAGCTTATTCAACTCACCGCCTACCGTCAGCTCCTCTCCAGTGTAAGAAATTACCTGTGTCGGATCGTTAGGGTCAGGTACTACTGGATTGGGGATGACGAAGTTCTCATCATAGAACGCCTTCAATAGCGTAGCGTGCGCTCCAGCAATGACAGCCGCACCACCAGGATAGGAGGAATGGAACGGCGCTCCCTCTGGGTAGGTATGGGGTAATAAATAAGTGCCGTAGGTATTAAAAATCTGAGCCAAAGCCTGAGAGTTGAAAACTGCTGGATTAATCGGATACTGGATTTTGTTGACAATATTGTTGTAAATTAACCCAGCATACGCTTCTGGACGCAAGCGACGGTGGACGTAAAACTTTTCCCAATAAGCAGCTCTAATTGCAAACGTAGTCGTTCGCAGAAGCAAGCCATTTAAATAAGCACCTGCAAACGTAGCGGCAGAACCTACCTGGGTACGGGATTTGACGTAAGGATTACCTGGATTTAGGGGTGCGCCAATGCCACCAAAGCCAGGACTGGTACTAGTAGCAGCTTGGAGAATCAAGGCGGCTTCAAAGAACAGATTCCCACCGTTTCGCGCTACCTCAGCTTGGTCGCGACCGTTGATGACATAGCGCTGCGTTGAGTCGAACTGAATAGTTCTGCCAGAACTGCCGCCGTTTTGTACCAGCAACCACTCGTTGTAATCGTAGAGGAATTCGTTACCTTTACCTGCGATGGGAGTGCGGATCAGTGGTGAAATAAACTGGTATCCCAAAGGAGCAGGGCAAACGCATCTAAATTTATACCAAGCTTAAAGTGATATTCTGGAACAAATACTTTTATGGAGAAATAAGCGT